>JAZUKX010000113.1:0-18365 GCA_045643505.1 Candidatus Absconditabacterales bacterium
CCATCTTCTAGTACATCTCAGTTTAGATCATCATATTTTTTGTATACATCAATTGGATCACTTCACGTAAGCCGTCATATATTTACATATTCAATATCATTTTCATCGATAATATTATTCTCATAACTTGGAATTACACCAAAATTAGCTACTTGGAATCTGTTTGCTGTGGAATAAGCTTCGATTGCTGCATTTATATCAAAATTAGTAGCTTGTGTTAATTTGTCATCTAATCAAATTGACTCTTTTATTTGTGATGCTTTTTTTCATTTAAAACTATCTGGATCTATTCAGTTATCGTTTAGTTCTCATGCATCTATTCATAGAGTATCAAGATCTATTTCAGGATCTGCTTGGTTTGATATTCATTTTCGGCGGATATAGCTATTATCCAATATCTTTACGGTATTGTTTACTTTTGCTGCAAATCTATATACCATAATTTCATTGCTCGATGATGTTGTATGTTGATTGTTTAGTCTAGAAACTACTTCTCATAATTCAGATATAGATTCTCATAATTCTGATACGGCTTCTTCTAATCAGTTAACTTTTACATCATCATTTACAGGATTTTGTGTGTTATTTAAATTTTGAGAATTTCATTCTGTCCTTTCAATATTTGAATTAGTATTTGTAGAAGTCCAATTAGTTGATCAATTGCTTAATCTAGAATACCAATTATCATCACACATATATTGATTTGTAGATACATAATTGTCTTGATTATATTGATTATTTTTTCATCAATAGAATATTTTGATAAATCATAAAGCATCATTTGTGATTATGTCCATACTTCCATCATTATCCATATCTTCAAAGAATATTTGTTGTAATCAAGTTACTTTTGTTGGATTTTGTGAGATTTCTCATTTGTGTACATTGATATTGATACATATTGGATATCAGTCTACTTCAAATATTCCGTCATAATTGTGATATACTCTTAATATATTGGATGTCGTCCATATAATGATATCTTCATATCCATTTCCATCTACATCTCATGTAATGACATCTTTGATCCTATCAGCGATTACCATAATAGGTCACATGTCATGGAATGGATTTGTTCATCCGTAATTTTTCAAAAGTTTGATCGTTCAATCAGAATATATTACGATGATATCTTCCAAATTATCATTGTTAAAATCTATATTTATTACCTTAAATATACTTTTTGTAGGGTCAGAATAAATTAATTCACCTAATCATTTGTCAAATTTGGTATCTAATGTGATATTTCAATTTTCATCAAATACCTTTGCTGTATCATTATCATTTATTCTTTTTAATAAAGGGTCTCATATATTAATCAAGAATTCTGATGAATAAGGTACTGTAGATTCTCATACAGTTTGTCATGCTCAGAAATTTGTTATATTTTTAAATTCAGCGGTAAATCCTATTCATAGTGAAGGATCTGTGCTATCCTGTATTGATGGATATCACAACAGTGAATCATCAAAACTAGAATTAATTTCATATAATCATATTCATGTGTTATTTGTAGATCATCATAACCATGTCTCATTAAAACTATAATTTGGATTAATAGTGTGTGCGGTAAGTCAATGGATACTATTTCTAACTATAGTTAGTAAATCTCAAATTTTAGTGTCATTATAATACATATTCCAAATTTGGTATCCAGAAAGATTTTCATTTGATAGTATTATATTTAATCATAAATCTTGTTCTCAATCGTTCAAATTAAATATTGTTTTTCAATTGATTTTTATAGTTTTATTTATTAATTCGTTTCATGTAATGATGCTATCTAAGCTTTCTGGTATGTATACAAGTATATTTCAGTTGTTGTGGGTTAATATATTTTGTAATCAAGTTAATTGGTTTTGCTCTGATACACTAAGTGTTGCTATATTATTGAATCATGATTTTGGTACAGAAATATATCAAACATTGTCTATTCATATATTTATATTATTATCTAAATTAAAATATATATTAGATCATTCTGTATTTGCAATATGCAGATTGTTGTCTATGGCTATTTTGAATAATTTTATTTTGTCTGGTGATGTTAACATAGTTGTAGTAGCAAGTAATTTTTCAGAGTTCGAAATTAATTCTTGTACGTAATTGTTGTTTTCTGAAAAATATCATCGTTGATTTCATCGATCAGATCAGAATAAGTTTAAATACATTATATTTAAATCATGAGTAGGCAATATTGTATCTTGTACTGTAAATTTTTTGTATCAAGCTTGTTGCTCTCATAATCATATTCATGAAATTACAGCATATACATATCATATTCATCATTTATTTAATGCATTTACATTAAAGTTAAAACTTCATCCACTGATATTTATTGTATTTGGATTTGTGTTTGCTCAAGATATGCTAATAGGTCATGTTGTTCATAATTTAATTGTTGTGTTTTCTGTGACAATATTTCATCGATTATCATATAACATTAGATTTCAATCAATATGTCATCATTTTTTGATACTATCAGATTTGAATGTTAGGTTAACTATCTTTGGTCATCCAGATTTTATGTTTATGTTGATTTGAATTGTATCGATTCATGGTACAGATAGATATAATGTATCTTGTCCTGCTTTGAATTTCGGTAGTAAATATATATCTATTACTCAACTTTTGATGGTGAATGAATTTGTCTGTGAAAATTTGTTTTGATAAATTTGCACTGTGGTACCACCTGTGTCGACATTTATTAATTTTTTTGTTATTCATCAAATTTTAACCAATGATGTTTTTGATTTCACAGATAATGCACTATTCATATTTGTCAACAAATTTCAATTTGTGTCTTTTAATTGTATTTGAAGATGAGGTAATGCTTCTGTATTTGCTTGGGTAATATTGAAATTGTCCACATAAGAATAGATGTTTTCATCAGGTAGTTCTATTTCCATATTTCCAATATTATTGATAATATTTAGATTTACACCAGATGTCATATTGTATGTCGTGGATGAACTATTTGAATTTCATGTTCCAGTTCTTGGAACTCATGATGCTGTACCACTATTTTGAGTATAAGTTGTTGCATTTCAATTATTTCCCGAATTTGTATTTCAATTTATAGAAAACATATTAAAGGCATTAGATACTGATGCTGTGGCAGCACTTTGTTGCACGACTGCATTTATACTTTCTTGTAAAATAGTATCGTGGATTGGGTTAGTCGTTCTTATTGGTTTAGCTCAGGCTACTTTTATGTGAAGCTTTCACTTTATTATATTGATTGATTTAGTGGCTTGTAATATCTTGTCTCATACAGCACCAGATACTGTTAGTTGAGCTGTCTTTCAATTTAGATTAGATCAAACAGCATTTAATATAAATGAAGATTCATTAAAGTTTGAAAAACTGATTGATTTTTTTTCTTGAGAATTATGAATAATAGTTCAGATTGATGTGGATATTGTAAATCTTTCAGTAAGTAATTCTCATACATTATTTCAATAAGTATCAAGTCATTTTATTTGGATAGGCATTTGAGATCATTCCATGATTGTGTTTCATAAAGTCTCAATTTGTAATGAAGTTATTTCTCAAGGTATTACATGTATTTGTGTCATCTTTGCTATACAATTATTTATGTTATCATTTTGATTTGGACACATGTGTAATACTATTGTGTTAGATCATTCTTTAGGATTTTGTATCTTTAGATTTAAAGTTTTTGTGTTGCTTGGATTTGCAGTAAAAAATCCTGTAGAGTATCATGTGGTACCTTGTGTAATATTTGATGAAATGATGCTGGATTCATCTGATAAGATTATTTTATTTTCTCCAAGATTTGTAACATAGAAATATATATTTCCAATGTCTACAGAAGATGTTATTTTGATTGTAGAGTTTGCATCATCAGCATTTATATTCTTTTTCCCAGATTGAATTTGTACATAGGTATCTATATCGTTTAATTTTTTGTAATTTTGTGTGGATGCATTGTTTAATGTGTTTTGGTTTGCATTATTTATGCTATTTTTTATTCACAATTGCGACATAACAGAATCGTTTACACTTCAAAATTGAGAAGATATCGATTCTCGATTCCATCATGTTTGTGCAAATCAATATTCTGATGTCCCATTTCGAGCAAATCATAGTGCAGAATTTCATCGAGTTATTGAAAATTTAAATGAAGCTGGTGTCTCTTTTAGTTTGCTCCATCGACATTTTATTGCTTCAATCCATGGAGAACTCATTTCGGACAAATCAAATAATAATACTCATTCACCATCTTCTGGGATTTTACAATCACGTTCTAATTCTTCTTCTAATTGTGTTTTGTCTAATTCTGGTTTTGTAGGTTTTTTGTAATTTTTTGTAGAATTTTTTATGGATTCCATGAATGGTAAATTTGTCTCATAGACAATGTAGTCATTTCAATCGGAATTTATAAATGCTACTTCATATCAATCATCACGATATCATGGTGTCAAAAATGATCAGGAATTGTGGTTTGATACTATATAATTGTCAAAAACATGTTCTATTTTTTGATTGATATCAAAACTTCATCTAATATTGTCCATATCATCTTGTATTGTCTCTCATATTTCTCTTTCTGGCCAAGTGATATTTTGATAATATATCATATTTGCTAAGAATTCTATTGGTTCATATCATCACATATTTCATGTAAAGAATGTATTGTCATTCATTTTGTCTACTAATAAATCTATTAGATAATCTTCATCAAAAAGATTGTAAGGACGAATATTGTCTCATACGTGATTTGGACTTGCTAATTCATCTAATTGATTTAATGTGTTATAAGCTGCACTATTTTGATTATAATAATTGTTGGCTTTGTTTTGTTGTCATGTAAGGTATGAGTTGTATTTCTTGACCACATCTCTTAAATAGTTCTCAATATTTGTTGCAATTTCTTCTGGACTAAGAAGTGTCAGATGCTCATCATTTCCAGTGTAAGTTTCTACTTTGTATAGATCTGGATATATAAAAGTTACAGCATCTCATCAAATTCATTTAAATGTCAAATATTTTGGTGAGTCAATAGGTCTATCTGATGTGGTGATATTCATTCATTCTACGTATATTTGGTATCAAGTATCATTTGTGGTTTCTATATCATTTAATAATTGTAATGAATTTAGGTATGTTAGTGTTGCATCATTTGTATCTAGGTTTTTCTTTTTTATATCTTTAAATGGTTCAAAATTTTCAGTGGTAGTTGATCAATTGTTTCTATATTTTGTTATTTTGTATTTTTTTATTTCTTCTACTTTATCTTTTACATCTTTTCATGAATTGTTTAAATTTGATCTTATATTATCTATAGCAGAACATAAAGGTTGGTATCTTCCATTGCATTTACCTGGTAAACTATTTATATCATCCTTTATGTCGTCTAGAGCATCTCTAGCATCATTTATTTTTCAATTTGTAGCAAATAAATAAAATACTATATTATCATAGGCATCTTCTGCGTTATCTAGCCAATTGTCTAAATTGTTTGTTTTGTTGATAAAATCTGAACTATCCATTAATAATCTTGTTATTAAGTTTTGTTTCCATGAATTTAATAATATTAATTCGTTGTTGTTGATTGTAAATGTTGTTTTTTGATTTAGCAAATAATCATATACTGAGTCGAAGGAAAATGAATTAAAAAATCATTCAATTTCTTGGAAATCTTCTTGTAATTCAGATACATTTGACGATAAGGTTGCCCAAGTGCTTGAAGAGTAGGCTGTGTTTCGGTCGGCAGCATGTTCTGCTATTTCAGTATCAGTCCGTCATGATATTGTAGACTTACTGGTGTTTGTTATTGAATTTATTTTTGAGTTTGCTCTATATAATATATTTTTAATATTTACAAGTTTGTTGATTATACCATCTCAATTGGTGGATGTAGGATCTTGTTGTAGTTCTAATTCTATATTTAGTAGTTCTCAACTGAGAGATTCGTATAATTGATATATTGGTGATGAACTGTCAGAAAAAGCATAGTAATAATGTCATCATATGTCTTCTTTGTTAGTTGCTGTATTTTTGATTCTAGAGTCAAGTGTTTTGTATGTGTATACTGTTCCGTTTCATAAACATTCTCAATTGTTTTTATTAGATAGCTTTATGATGTTTCATTGTTTTTCTTTTGTTGTGGTTGTGTTGTATTTTGAAAAAAAGTTTACACTGTTTGTTAATTTTGGTGGATTATATACTCGGTTTATGCCTGTATCGTCTTGGGCAATATCTTCTCAATCGTCCGTCTTGTATGATGGTAAATAATTTGTAAAGTATATATTTTCTCACATTGATGTATTGTATCATTTTCAATTACTATCTGCTTCTGTCTTTTCTTTATTTTTGAAGAAAAATTTTTTTCTGAGAGTTGTTCAGTTTTTTTTATAAGCTTTAACTACAAATTTTTTTTGAATTAATCTTGTGTATTTGTTGATTCATAAATAGCTATTGGCTCATGTTTCAGGAGAGTTAAGTGCTTTACTTCATCATATGTCAAAAATAGGTATTATTGAATCTTGATAATTGTATCCACTGGTCCATCACATATCTGAATCTAAATTTAGAGGAGATGCTCATCATCGATTTCTTATTGCATATTCTTGGGGACTTTCTGGAATAAAAGAGTCATCTTCTTGTCATTCATAATGTCGTTTTCTTCTTTTCCAACAAATTCAAAATAATTTTTTTTCACATTTTAAACTTCGTGAGCTTTTTGTCGCTACTTTGTTCTCATTATATAAATTTAATTCATTTATTGTGTTATATGTATTATATCATCTATTTGCATCTACTTGTTGTGCAAAAATTTCATAAGATCATCACACTGATTTTTTATTTAAATCTATAGCTAAATCTGTAGATGGCTGATATGAATTTTGGATATCATCCATTGTTAGACCACTGATTCCGCTATAATTTCTATATGTTCATCTATATGTGCTAATATCTTGCATATTTGTGAGATATTTTGCATTAGATCAAAAATAGTAATTTTCAAAAGCATCATAAGTTTTTCGTGTACATTTTCATAGATACAGTTCTCATTCATAATTTAAATAAGTTAGAGGAATTATTTCGTTTAATCGATATTTTTCTTGTTCTACTTTGTCATCAACAAATTCTTCTAGTACATTGTTTATTGCAATTAGTAAGGGGGCTAATCATCATTGAGTCCTCAAAAGAGTTTCATCTTTTGCTTCTATTGTAGTGTAGTGTGTATCTAGAGAAGACCTAATTGCTGCTCAATTTGATCCTGTATATGATTCAAACCATCTGTTCGCTGTTCATACATTTGTGTTTATTGTGTCAATAAATTTTGTTCACAAAAGTGATGTGTATGAATTTAGATATCATTCATCTAATATCTTTTTTATTGTCATAGTTGGTGTACTTAATTCTGAACTAGATAGAAAATTATTCATGTCGCTTTGAAAATCTCAAGAGTAGTTGAATCATGAAAGTTCTCATAGTTGTCTTAGTGTATCAGAAACAGTTTCATTGTGTTGTCATTGCATAATTGATAGCATTAAATCAGAATATCTGCTGTATCAAATATCTTCAGCAAACAAAAAGTTATTTACATAAGAATTTATACCATCTTCAAAGAAGTATTTTTGATTTCAGATAAAATCATCATACCAAATATTTTTTCATACAAAATATGATGGGTCTTCTGCGTAAGCTTTTAGTTTATCAAAATAGTCTTTGTATTCTTGTATGGTATTAAATTTTATTAATCAATGTCGTAGTTCAGCTTGTCATTTATCGTTGTCGTTATATACAAAATATTGTTGATTATTGTCTCGTATGTATTTTTGGTCTTCAAAGTCTATATAAGGGTAAATCGTTGGAAATATGAATCAATTTTGATTTACTACTGGTAATGGAATGTCTCAAATTAGGACAACTCAAATCAAATTTGAAGGAGTTCATTCGATACCATCAAAGTATATATTTTCCAACATTTGTGCTATCTCTGGTGCTGTTATATTGTCTACATCAATTTGTAATACGATGGCTTGTGAATTTGAGATTGCATTGTATTTGTTATATTGTGTTGATGATGTAGTATCTACTATCGCTTCAGCTTTTTTGTTATTTTGTGTTTTAGTTGTTGCTTTTGTACTATTTAATATTAGATTTGCGGCTTTTTCTTGATTTTCTGTTAGATTTTTGGCTTGAGTTGTCTCTTCGAGTTCTCAATCTTTTCATAGTCAAAATATGGATAATATATTGTCTTTAGCTTTTGTTATAGCTGATTTTATATTTGCAATAGTTGAATTCCTTTGTGTATTGCTATTTTGCTTATTTGTATTTCCGTTTGTATGTTCTGTTCAATTATATGTAGATTTGACTCACTGAATATAATCTTTTGCATATCGTTCTATATCATTTGAGATAGAATTATATATTTTGTCATCTACAAGGATTGCAACAATATTTGTGTAATCTAATTGAGCTTCTGTATTGTCTTTTGCGTATACTTTATTTCAAAAATCTATATACAAAAATGATTGCAAAAAGTATGACATCATGTAAATAATGAGAAATGCTCGAAGTGAACCCTTTTTAATGTTTTTTTTCATGTCCAATTTTTTTAAGTAATATAATAGGTATAATTTCCACAAAATATTCCCTTTTAATTTTTTTGAAACAAAAGGCATAATGAAAATGACAAAAAATGTGCTGTATTTTTTTAAAAAGTATTTTAATATATTATTTTATTCTTTTAATTTTTTAAAAGAATATTGACAATATTATGGTTTATTATAGCGTTATATTACTAATAAGTTATTCTTAGAAAATTAAAAAATCTCTTGATTTTTGTGTCAAAAAAGTTACATTATTGTCAACATTACCGGAGACAGTAGGCGTTCGATTTGCTAGTATGTAAGTTCCTACCTAGGGGATAACAATATGGATAAAGTTTTTTTTGTTATGACCAGATCTTCGGATGGTCATTTTTTTAATTTAAAAATCGAATTCAGATGGCTATTACTAAAGAAAAGAAACAAGATTTAGTTAAGCAGTATGTCGCTGATTTGAAAGAGGCAAAGAACTTAGTATTGGTAAAACAATCTTGAGTATCAGTTGCTGCTGACACTAAAGTTAGACAAGAAATTAGGGCTGGGGAATGAAAGTACAATGTTGTTAGAAAGAGATTGTTCCTTAGAGCACTAAAGGAGGCTGGTTATCCAGAAATAGATTTGTCTCAGATGCCAGGTGCTGCTATTGCAGTTTATGCTAAATGAGATGAATATGCTCCATTGAAGGTTGTAAATAAATTCTTAAAAGAATTTAAAAAAGAAAAAGATTCAAAATCTTCTTTTGAGTTCTTGTGAGGATGGTTTGATAAAGAGTGGAAAGACTGAAATTATGTTAATGAATTGGCAAATGTACCAAGCAAAGAAGAGTCTTTGTCAAAATTGGTATGGTTGTTGAATTATCCAGTACAGCATTTTGCTGCTACTATCAAAGCTGTCGCTGAAAAAAAAGCGTAGTATATTTGTTTACAGTGTTAATGATGCTGTCAAATGGTATCATTATACTAATATAAAATTATTTATTTATTAATAGTATTGAGAATGGAATTGTCAAAGAATGCACAAACAATTATTGATTTAATAGATTGAATGAGTGCTATTGAATTAAATGAGCTTGTAAAAGCTATTGAAGAAAAATTTGGTGTAACAGCTGCTGCTACTGTTGTTGCTGCATGAGCACCTGCTGCTGATGCTTGATCTGATGCTTGATCTGAGGCTTCAAACATTGAGCTTACAGAAATTGGAGGTCAAAAAATCGCTGTTATTAAAGTTGTAAAAGATTTGTTATGACTTTGATTAAAAGAAGCTAAAGATTTAGTTGAAAAAGCTCCTTGTATTATAAAAGAAAATGCAAAAGATGACGAAATCGAAGCATTTAAAGCTAAATTAGCAGAAGCTGGAGCTACAGTAACTGTTAAATAGTTTTTGCTGTTTTTTGATAGCTTAATTTTTTGGCTGTCATGTGGTAAATTAAAAAAATTATTTATTTTTATTTAGAAAATTGATAATGACTGTTACTGTAAAAGATATAGTAGACTCTCAAGTACATATTGGTACTTTAAAGAGTGAAGCTCATCCAAAAACTAGCAAATATCGATTGGAAATTGTGAATAATGTTGTTGTTTTAGATCCAGAAATGATTTTGGATCAATTAAATAAAGCAAAAGCAAAAGTACAAGAAGTAAAAAAATCTGGAAAAGATATATTGCTTGTTTGTGAAAAAAAGATGTATGCTGATGAAATTAAAGCTTTGTGAGAGAAATATGGAGTATCTTATCTAAATTATAAGGCTCCTGGATGATTTTTGACTAATTTTGAGACATTTAAGTCTAGAATCTGATCTATGAATAAGATGGCTGAATTCATTGAAACAGAAGATTTTTTGTCTTTAACAAAAAAGGAACAACAAATCTATAAAAGAAATCTTTCTAGAGCAAAAAAAGTTTATGAATGAGTAAAAAATTTAACACAAAGGCCATGATTGGTTATTGTTGTTGACTGATCTATGATGGATATCTTTATTAGAGAGTTGAAACACCAAGCTGGTGTAGATAGCATAATTATTGCTGCTACAGATTATAATAAATATTTGTGAGAAAATGATGTTATAGCAAATATGTTAAGTTACAAAAGTATAGATTTTGTAATGAATTATATATTATCTTAGTCCAAATCCATGGAAATTAAGAATCTTATCCAACAAAAAGAAGATATAAAAGAAGAGACACCTGTTTATATGCCAAGTAGTTCTGAAAAAAAGAGAGTAGTATTGATGTATCTTTTGATTGGTATAATGGTGTATCTTTCGAAAAAAGAAATAAACACATATGAATATTATCATTTAAAACAATCTACTTGATGGTGGATTTTGTTTATATTAGTATTGGTTTTGAGTGTTGTTTTGCTTTTTATTCCAGTGATTAAGGTTTTGTGAATATTGTTGCTGTTAGTTTTTGTTGTATCATGGGGGTTCTGTGTAAAACAGGCTCGAGATTGAAAATATTCTAGGTATTCGAAGCTTATGTTTATGGATTTGTTTTCTGGAGTGGGAAATTGGTTCTTATGATTGTTTGAAATTTGATTAAATTTGGTTGATCCTGTCATTTATGAAGGAGAATTGGTTTGAAATCCAAAAAATGATTCGGTGAATCCGAATACTGAAAAATCAGATATTGAGCAAGATTTGGAAAATCAAAATAAGGAACAAGATAATAAAAATTAAAAATTTTTATCCCAAAATAATAAAAAAGATGGGTATAGATATGAATTTATTAAAACAATTGAGAGAAGCAACATTTGCTCCTTTAAAAGATTGTAAAGATGCTTTGGTTGAAGCAGATTGAGATTTTGATAGAGCTCAGGAAATTTTGAAAGAAAAATGAGTTTTGAAAGCTGGAAAAAAAGCTGATAGAGAGACAAAAGAAGGTACAGTAAAATTTATGCAAAAAGATGGAAAAATTGCATGAGTAAAATTATTGTGTGAAACTGATTTTGTTGCTAAAAATGAGTCTTTTGTAGAATTGTGTGATTTAATTTTGGATAAAGTAATGGCATCAGATGGTGAGTTTTCATCAAGAGATGATGCTCCAGAAGCTTTAGTAACCGAATTAGATAATATTGTAAAGGAAGCTGTTTGATCATTATGAGAAAACATGCAATTATGAACTATTTTATTGACTACAAAAAAATGATTTGTTTATAATCATCCAGGAAATAAAGTAGCTTCAATTGTATTCTTTGATGGAGATGATGAGTCTGTAGCAAAGGAGATTGCATTACAGGTAGCAGCTATGAATCCTTCATATTTGGATTTTGAATCTGTTCCTTCTGATGTAATTAGTTCTATGGAAGTTCAATTCCGTAAAGAATTGGAAGAATCTGGAAAACCAGCTAATATGATAGATCAAATCTTGAAATGAAAATTGAATAAAGCTTTGGCTGAAGATGTATTATTGGAACAAGAATATATTAGAGATTGATCAAAAAAGATAAAAGATATTATGCCTGCATGATTTAAAGTTAATTCTTATGTAAGATTAGCTGTAAAATAGTGAAATTTCATTAAGTGAAATTTTCAGTCGATAGTCGATAGTCACTTGTCCTTAGTCGTTAGTTATTAGCTGTGATGCTAAAGACTATCTGCTAGATACTAGCGACTATAACTTGAGATTATAGACATCTCTGACATGGTTGGAGAAAATCGTTTTATTACTGAATAAGTTAAAAATGCAAAAGTATGAATTAGTTTTATTATTGAATTCTAAGGTTCAAGAATCAGAAAGAAATGGCTTCCTTTCAAAATTTGAAGCAGGATTCAAAAGTAATATTATCCAAAAAGATGATATTGGTTTAAAAGAAACTTCTTATGCAATTCATGGAAAGGTTGATAATAATATGATATATTATGTATCTTATTATATGACATTGGATAATACACAATTATCAGAGGTAAGAAAAAATCTTTTGTATACAAATGTAGTTGTAAGATATGAGATTTTTAAGATGAAAAATGATCAAGCACTTCTTGAATATGCAAAAGTACAAGAAGAATTAGAAAAAATTATGGATTCTCGAGATGATAAAAGATTTGGAAATAAAGTTTCTTTCTTATCACATGCAGAAAATGATAAATATGTAAATTGGAAATCAATTGCTATTTTGAAAAAATATATGACTAGATTTGGAGAAATAAAACCTAGACATTATACAAAAAATTCTGTAAAAACACAGAAAAAACTTAGACAAGAAATCATTAGAGCAAGAAGCTTGTGATTGTTAGAATTTATTAGAAGATAATGAAATTTTAATAATATCTAATTATTAAGTCTTTGTTATTACAAAAATATTGTTTTTATTTTTCTACATGAGGAAATGGCTAGTAAATTAAAAAGAGTAAGGAAATATAAATGGGTAAAAAGATTGAGAACACATTGATTTAGAGAAAGAATGAAAAGCCGAACAGGTAGAAGAGTTCTATCTAATAGGAGAAAAAAAGGAAGAAAGCAGTTGACACCACAAAAAGACTAATATTTGAAATTTGAGAAAATAGGGAATTCGTAAGAATTTCCCGTTTTGAGATATGATGATAATTAGTTTTATTAAGTCAGATTTCGTTTACTTTCCCTAAAAATTTCACAAAACATGCCTACAAAAAAAATTACAACAAAAAACCAAAAGGTTTCTGCAACTACTACAACTCAAAAAAAAGAGTTACCAGCAGTTTTTGAAAAATTCTACTACAAAGATGGTAGATACTATTTGAATAAACCAAAAAGTTTTGATGAATATCCAGATCTTTTGGATTTGCAGAAAAAATGATATCAAGATTTTATAGATACATATGTACAAAAATTATTTGATGATATAAATCCTATCTATGATTTAGCATGAGATAAGATGTATGTAACTATTAATGATATTAAAATTTCTGAGCCTCAAAACGATATTGATGAGTGTAAGAAAAAAGAATTGACATATGGTTGAGTTATTTCATGAAAAGTAAAATTAGTAGAAAATGTAGAAGTTGAATGAAAAAAACCAACAGAAAAAGTATTGTTTCAAAAAAGAGCAAACATTTGAACTTTGCCATTGATGACACCTTCTGCTTCATATATAATAAATTGAGTAGAAAGAGTTATTATATCTCAAATGATTAGATCTTATTGAATATTTTTCAATCAAAAAGATTTTGGTTATGGATTTAAAATAATTCCAGAAAGAGGTCCTTGGATCGAGACTAAAGTTGAAAAATCATGAGTTATAGTAGTTAGGGTAAATAAATCAAGAAAATTCCCTATCACAACATTACTTAGAGTTTTTGGAGTTGAAACAGATGAAAGCATTAGAGAATTGTTTGTAGATTGTATTGATGAAGAAGATACAGATTTTATTGATATTACTTTGAAAAAAGATCCAACAACAGATGCTTTGTCTGCTGCTGAATATATCTATAATAAGTTGAGACCTGGTGAATTGATTGATAATTATAGCGCCTTGGATTACATAAAGAATCAATTTTTGAATTTTGATAGGATTAGTGTATGAAGGATTGCTAGGAGAAAAATTAATGCAAAATTATCATTGAATAAGCCATTGGATGCTCCAGAATCAAATTTGTTTGATTGAGAAGATTTGGTTGCTTCAATAAAATATTTGTTGAATTTGTCAAATCATAAAAAATGATATTATGTAGATGATTCAGATCATCTTTCAAATAAGAGAGTAAGAACTATGTGAGAGATTTTGTATGCTCATTTGTGACCAGTAATGAGAAAATTTACAAAATCTGTAAAATGAAAACTTTCTGTATTGAATATGGATAATCAATTGAAAATTACAGACATTGTAAACTTTAAAATCATAGATAATTCTATAAAGAGTTTCTTTGCAACGTCTCAATTATCTCAATTCTTAGATCAGATTAATCCATTGTCAGAATTAGAACATAAAAGAAGAATCACTGCATTATGACCTGGATGATTAAAAAGAGAAACTGCGAAATTTGAAGTTCGTGATGTTCATCCATCTCATTATTGAAGGATTTGTCCTATTGAGACTCCTGAATGACAAAATATTTGATTGGTTACATATCAATCTTTGTATTCTCGTATAAATGAAGAGTGATTTTTGGAAACTCCTGCTTTTAAGGTGTTGAAAGAAGTTGCTGCAAAGAAGGATTTATTGGTAAATAGAATTGCTGATCGTGATATATTGGAATTAGATGCAAAATGAAAAGAAACTAAAAAAGTTATAGTGAAAGAAGATTGTCTTATTGATAAAGATGCGGCTACTATTATTGAAAAGATGTATGGAAAAATTGGTTCAACTGTAAAAGTCAAACCATTTGTAACAACTGAAGTTGAGTATATTTCACCTGAATTGGATGAAAAATATTTTATAGCGGATGCAACTGTATCTACAGATGAATTTGGAAATATTACATCAAAGAGAGTGGCTGCAAGACATTTCAATGAAATGGTTACAATGCATATCAAAGATATAACACATGTAGATGTAAATCCATCACAAATATTCTCACCAAATACATCTTTGATTCCATTTTTGGATCATAATGATGCTGTGCGTGCTTCAATGGGAACCAACCAACATAGACAAGGTTTACCATTGTTACAAAATGATGCACCATTAGTTGGTACATGATTGGAAAGTATGATAAAACATACACATGCTGTGGTACTTGCAGAAGAAGATTGAGAAGTGATTTATGTAGATGGAAAGAGAGTAAAAGTAAAATATAAAACATGAGTCAAAGAATATCCATTGACAGTGTACAAAAGATCGAATGCAAAATCTTGTATTCATCAAAAAGCTAGAGTTTCTTTGTGACAAAAAGTATCTAAAGGAACAGTCTTGGCTGAGTGACCATGTGCAGAAAATGGAGAATTGGCTATGTGAAAGAATTTGAAAGTGGCATTTATGCCATGGAAATGATATAACTATGAGGATGCTATTGTGCTTTCTCAGAGATTAGTAAAAAATGATGCTTTAACATCCGTTCATATTGAAGAAAAAGAGATCGAGGTGTCTGACACGAAACTTTGACCTGAAGAAACTACAAACGATATACCTGGAGTTTCTATGTCTAAATTGAAAAATTTGGATGAAGATTGAATTATTAGGATATGATCTATTGTTAAAGGATGAGATATTTTGGTATGAAAAATTACACCAAAATCAGAATGAGAATTAACTCCAGAAGAGAAGTTGATCCAAGCAATATTTGGTGATAAATCTAAAAATGTAAAAGATACTTCTTTGTATATGCCATCTGGAAGTGAATGAAAAGTGGTAGAAGTTGTTGTATTGGATGCTAAAAAATGAGATAATTTGATGGCAGGAGTAAGAAAAAAAGTAAAAGTATATGTTGCTACAACTAGAAAAATAGAAGTATGAGATAAATTAGCATGAAAACACTGAAATAAAGGTATTGTATCAATAGTTGTTCCTGAAGAAGATATGCCATTTTCAAAGGAATGAGATCCAATTGATGTAGTATTAAATCCATTGTGAGTAATATCTCGTATGAACTTAGGACAGTTGTTTGAAGTACAAATGTGATATATAGCTAAAAAATATGGAATAAAGTTTGGAGCAGGAGCGTTCTCTGGATTTGGTTTGGATGATTTCAAAGCTCTTGTAAAAGAATTAGGAATAGAGGATGAAATTCACGTACAATTGTATGATTGACAGACTTGAGAACCATTTGAGAGTAAAGCAACAGTATGATATATGCATCTTTTGAAGTTAGTACATATGGTAGAAGATAAAATTCATGCAAGATCTGTTTGACCATATTCTTTGATTACACAGCAACCTTTGTGATGAAAATCAAGACAATGATGACAGAGATTCTGAGAGATGGAAGTTTGGGCTTTGGAAGCTTATTCTGCAGTTTATACATTGCAAGAGATGCTTACTGTAAAATCAGATGATGTAATATGAAGAAATAAGATGTATGAATCAATAATAAAAGGTCAAAAACCAAATATTTGATGATTACCTGAATCTTTCAATTTGGTTACATATCTGTTTAAAGGTTTGGCTCAAAATGTTAAGACCGTATCACAAGAAGAACTAGAAGAATTATCTCAACAGAGAATGGAAAAAATTAGAGAATTATGATTACAAAGTATGATGAAAAAATCAGTAGCATCAGATGATGATGTCTTAGATACAGACGAAGAATTGTTAGATGAAAAAGAAGATATTATGGATAAAGTGCTTGAAGATATGGTTGATAGTGGAGAAATAGATGAATAAGAAGTTTCATTATGTGAAATTTCTTGTCGGCAGTTGTTAGTTGGTAGTTAAAAATTTGGATAATATTAATTTACTATCAACTAATGGCTAAAATATATTTATTTTCAAATAAAATTTTCTCATGCAAAAAGCAAAATTTGATTGAATTGTTGTCACATTAGCATCTGTAGAAGATATTGCACAATGGTCTCATGGTGCTGTAGATAATCCAGATACAGTTAATTATAGGACATGAAAACCAAAACAGCATTGATTATTTTGTGAAACAATATTTTGACCTGTAAAAAATTATGAATGTAGTTGTGGTAAATATAAATGAGCTAGATATAAATGAATTGTATGTGAAAGATGTGGAGTAGAAGTGACTACATCTAGGGTGAGAAGATCTAGAATGTGACATGTAGATTTGGCTTCTCCAGTAATACATGCTTGGTATAAATCAAGTCCTTCATGATGAATCCATCAGTTGTTGCAATTATCATCAAATGAAATAGATAGAATTTTGACATTTGTAAAATATGCTATTCCAGAAGATGTAACAGAATGACAAAAGAAAGAATTGATTGAAAAATTACAAGCTACATTGGAAGCTAAGTTAGGTGAGGTAGATGAATTGTATAAATCAGAAAAAGAAGAAGCTAAAGATAATGCAAAGAAAGTAAAAGAAGTAGAAAAATTGTATGTATCAAATAAAGAACTTTTGACTACTGAATTTAATAGATTGAAATCTATTGTAGCAGATTTGCATTTTGGTTCTACAATTTTGGAAAGTGATTATAGAAATATTTTTTATAAGTATAATGATATAGTAAAATTTGTTTCTGGTCCAGAATGAATTTTGAAAATGTTGCAAAATATTGATGTAAAAAAGGAAATCAAAAGAAGATTAGATGAATATACACATTTAAAATCATTGGATCAAAAAAAGAAGATGATGTCTTTGATTAAACTTTTGATCAATTTGTATGTATCATGAGTAAAACCAGAGAATATGGTATTAAGAAAATTACCAGTTATTCCACCTGATTTGAGACCAGTAGTTCAACTTGACTGATGAAAGTTTGCTTCATCTGATGTAAATTTGTATTATAGGAGAGTCCTTATGAGAAATATAAGGCTTAGAAAAATGATACAAGTATGAATGCCGGATGTAGTAAAAAAGAATGAAATAAGATTGTTGCAAGAATCTGTAAATAACTTATTAGTTGGAGAAAAAGGTGGTGCTACAAAATGATGAGCTTGAATCAAAGTATTCAAATCATTGTCAGATATGCTTTCATGAAAAGAGTGAATTTTCAGGAAAAACTTACTTTGAAAGAGGGTTGATTATTCATGAAGGTCTATCATTACTGTTTGACCAAGTTTGAGGTTGGATGAATGTGGATTGCCAATCTATATAGCAGTAAAAATGTTTACACCATTTATTGTATGAAAGCTTATTGACAAAAAAATTGTATATACACCAAAACAAGCAGAAAAGCTAATTAAAGATGACTCTCCAATAGCATTGAAGTTTTTGGAAGAGGTAATAAAAGATAAATATGT
>JAZUKX010000114.1:0-6374 GCA_045643505.1 Candidatus Absconditabacterales bacterium
TAATAATCAATCGATATCTTTTACTTGGTCAAAATCCTCTCAATAGATTTCTTCCATTCTTTGTTCCAATAATTCTTCAAATTGCTCATTAGTAGCAGGATCGTTTAGCATGTCTGCTACTTGTGGATTAGCTTCAGCCCAAGTTGCAAAATCTTTTATTGGATCTACTATTTGATCAGAGTGATTTGATACAAAAGTTCATAAAGAGATAGTACTTATTATTCAAACAAGAGTAATAAGTCATGAAATGATTGTACCAATCAGAGCAGCCCAAAGTGTTTGTTTTTTACACAAGGCAATGATACCAAAAATCAAAGCTAAAAGAATACAAATGACTCATAATGGTAATCATATGATTGTCATACAAAAAAATACTCACACTAAAGCCAATACAAAACTAGCAATAGCAAGTCAATTTCATTGATTTTGATTATCTACCATAATTTTTTTATAAAAAAATAAATATAACATATTTCTGATACTTTTTTAAAAAAAAATATCAAGTAAAATAGTGATTTTTGTAAAAACTTGACAAAAATATATAAATACATATAATAGTACATTATATCCAAGTTTATTATGATTGATATACAATGAATAAATTGTGATGAATAAATAGTGTTTCATTTAGAGAAGATGAAAATAATATAGAATATTCGACTTTTAATACAGAAAAAATTCGATCTGATTTTTTTGGACATGAATACAAAATACCACAATTCAAGGATGAATTTTTAGAAAAAATGGTAAGGATTTTAAATAATGAAAATTATTGAAATCTACTTGAATACAAAATATCTCCACAAGATATTGAAGATTTGTCCGATAGGATAAAAGCCAATAACAATGCATTAGATATTATATTGTTAGAAAGTCTACCACACAAAGAGAAAGTGCTGTTATCATATTTTCTTTATATGATTTTTGCAGGAAATGAAGCGAATAGATTTTCAATTATTTTAGATAAATTTTGATTAGGATTGTTAGTTTGGACTTGCTTTTATTCTAAGAGATATATCGTAGATTCACTATGTGGTGAGCTAAATCAAATCAATAGGAATAAATATGAATATTTTAAACCGTTATTTAAAGGGATAAAACAATTTATCACAAAAGTAGATAGTGATAATGCAAATGTAATACGAGCAATTAGGGAATTGAAATTTATGCAAAATATAGATGCCTGTGTAGATGAAATTGATGTCAGAGATTATAATTTATCAAAATCATTTTCATTTGAATGATTATCTATTTTGAGAGAAAATAGATCTGGAGTATGATGTGATAAAAAATACTATCGTTATGATACAGACAGAAATTGAAACCCAATAAATGTTAGTAATGATTGATGGAGTTATTCCGATTGATATTCAAAATTGGATAGAAATGAATGAAGTCATCATTTTGATGTATCAGGAAAACAGTTTTCAATATTTTTAGATTCTCCATGTGGCTTTGTATTATTAGATAAATGAGAACCAATATGTATGGTGTGATTCTATATTACAAAAAATAATGATCTATTTATAAATCAAATACAAAAAGTGAAATATACTAGCTATGATAGATTTTGAAGATCTATTAATGAAAAATATTCACAAGTTTTAGATGATATAGACTGGAAAAATATTTTGTTAAATACATCAATAGAAATTGCCAAAAAATATGGTTGTAAAAAAATAATAATACAGTGATGAGAAAATAATAAATGGACACAAATATATTATGATAGAAATGATGGACGATTTATCCCACTATATGATGCCAGACAAATCAAAGAGGAATTTTGACCATTGATACAAGAGCTTAAATCAGAGAATAAAAAAGTCCATTTGTCAGTAGAAATTGCAAAAAAAATATATGATTGATTAGCTAAAGAAAATAATTTTCAGTATAATGAAAAAACTTGAAATCGAGAAAATGGTATAATTTATTAAAAAAATCTCTTGTATTATAAAAAATAAACAATATAAGGAATCAGATATGAATTTTTTTTGTTAGAAGTTCATATTAATTAAGCCAGTTTTGGCTTAGGTTAAATTTTATATTTTTTTGTTAAAAGGAATGGCAGAACAAGTTATTAGCCAAACAAAATTGTTTGTTAGTGGTTTACCTCGAAAAATGAGAGGAATACAATTAAAATGAGAATTTGAAAAGTTCTGAGAAGTTACATTTGCTAGAGTTGTATTAGACAATGAAACTAAAAGAAGTAGAGGATTCGGATTCGTAGAATTTGCAAATGCTGAAGATGCAGCAAGAGCACAAGCAGAAATGAATGAAAAAGAAATCTGGGAAAGACAAGTAAAAGTAGATTTTGCAAAAGAAAATCCAGAAAGAATGCAAGCTAGAAGAGAAGCTGAAGAAAATACAGATGCTGAATAATATCAAATCTGCAGAACTATAAATATAGTACAAAAAAGTTGAGCAATCGCTCAACTTTTTTTATTTATTATCTTTGTAAGTTCTCATCAGCATCAACATTACATAACCTCTTTTTTCAACTAATTTTGGATTGGTAGTAGAAATGATTCATTCTTTTTTCAATTTATTTATGTGGGTAGAATAATAGGTAGTTGTTCAATCAGGAGTATCGTATAAAAGTCTAGATAATGTCGTAGCAAATTCCGCTCTAGTTACATTATCATAAGGCCTAAATTTTTTGTTTGGCATATTTTGTCACATTAATCATAATTGATATGCTTTTGTGATTCCATTGTCATATTGGTTATCCATATTATTAGAGACATCGGTGAAATTTATTTGTATTGCGGTATTTGGTTTGTGTCACAAAATATTAATAGCGTAATTTGATATCATTTTTGCTAATTCAGCTCTAGTGATGTTTCAATTCATGTTGGCTTGAGTTATTGATCATTTACTAGTTAGACCATAGCAATAAGCGTATTCATAAGCATCATATCGTTCTTCATCATATAAAATGTTATTATAAATATCTTTTTGTAAAATAGGAATATTATATATACTTGATTTTTGAGTTTTTCCTAAGGCAATATCTATACTATTAGATCCAAAATATTGGTACAATGATTTTACTTTCACTGTAAATTGATCTCAATTTTGTGCGAATGTTGAAAATGTGGTTACTTCATCTCAATTTTTATACAAAATAATATCTCAACTTCATAATTTTTGCAATGTAGAATTGTTTGTACAATTTTGATAATTTTCTGCAATATTGTTATAGATTAATCAAATCGGAATAATTTCTCATTCACGTAATCACTTAATCTTTACTTTATAAGTGGTGTATTCATTTTTTGTGTTTGATGGTTTTATTGTTGAAGTGCTCATTTTCAATTTATTTGCCAACAAAACATTATCAATTTTACAATATCACTCTAAATTATCATTGTTTGATTGTACGCTAAATCTGATGGATATATTGTCATATGAATAATTATCTCATAATTCAAAACTAAAAACATCATTATATACATTTGTGATACTACCTATTTCCGAGAAACTTCATCAAGTGCTAATTTCTACAAATAAATAATCCCAATTAGGTAAATCACAATATATATCAGATTCAAAGATCGTAGCATTATTTCAACTCAAATTGATACCAGATATTGTATAATATTTTGTCTGATTTTTAGCTCATTCTAATATTAAGTATTTATCCATATTCAATTTGTCTTCTCTGATATACCAATAATCTCAGTATTCGTTTGTGTCCATTTTGTTAAAATCTTCAAAGAATCGCTTTTTGGTAGGATATGATCATATTGTTTCATCCTTGTCCATCAAAATAAAATCAAATGAAGTCTCCGTAGTATCAAAAATATAATAAAAATATCAATTATTATTTAAAACTTTAGTTCCATCTTTACATCAAGTTAGACTTGTTTTTATTAGTTTATTATCATAAATATCAAAATTTAATTTACATCCAAAATCTTCTTGATTAGCAGCTCAATGTCATTGAATAATCCAATCCACATAAGCTGTGGCTGCTCATGAAACTCAAGATAGACTTGTAAATGTAAATGTATGAGTTCAATTTCAAGCGAAAGTGTATTGTAATTCTGCTCAGGTTATTTCAACATTACATCAAGTTAGTCTGGCAATCACATTATCAACGGTAGCTTCTTTTGTAGAATATTCAATAGAGCAAATAGGAATAATTTTTTCTTCTTGAGGCTCCTGAGGCTCGATAGGTACTTGTTGCTTGTGAATCCAATTTACACTAGCTCATTTAGATCAAGTATTTCCTGCTAGATCATGGAATGTGAATGTATATGTTCAGTTTTCTGTAAAAGTATGAGAAATATTTCACTTATTGATTGTTTCATTACATCAAGTTAACCTTGCAATGACATTTCATGAAGTTGTGGTAGCTGGAGTATACATTACCTCACATTCTGGTGCTGCTTTATCAATATTATCTACTTCTGCAATTGCTGAACCAGTAATTCCAAAACTATTGCGGAATAAAAAAGTGAAAGTTCAATTTTTATTAAATATATGCTCTTTTTCTTCAAACCAAACAATATTAGTATCACAACCAGTAAGAGTAGCAGTTACATTTTGATTTGTAGGTCATGTAGTTGAATAAATTATATTATTACATTTAGGCCTTTGTGTGTTGATTTGAAATGTACTTATCTTTATCCAATCACTTTGATTTCATAAATAATCAACAACAGCAAATTCACAATTGTCGTATGTTCAATCATTTAATTCTTTCAAAGTAATACTGTTACTTCATACTATTACTCATGTATTTTCTGGCTCACAATTTCAAGAATATAATAAAATTCAATCTTTAGTTGATTTTAAGATAATATTTGGAGTCTTAATTGTAGATGGTGTCTTTATTGGATAAATTTCACTCAATACAGGTTTTTCATTATCTATCCATCGTATATTATCAGAAGTACAAGTATTTGTATTTCATATCATGTCAGATATTTCGATGGTACATGTTTGATTAATTCATGTAAGTTCACAAGATCAACCAGAAATATTAATTCAAGCTCAATTATCAGTAGAATTTGATAAAGTAGCAATGACACTTCCACTTGTCCAAATTCATAATGTAGGAGTGTACGACCAAATACCACAAATAGGTTTTGTTGTATCAATATTCTTTACGATAGCTTTTGCTTGTCATGGGATTCCTGTTTCACTAATAAATGTAAATGTGAAAATACCATTTCCAGTAAATGTATATCATGTTTCATTAAATCAAGTAGCTCATTTAGTACATCAAGTCAAAATAGCTTTTACAGTTCCACTAGTTCGTGCACTAGTAGAATATTCAACATTACAAGTCGGAAATGCAGAATTAATTTTAAATGCAGGAATGTCTAACCAATCGCTTTGATTTCAAGCTATATCTGTTACTGCGATTTTACAATTATCGTATTCTCTATCTTCCAAATAATCAAAAGTTATTGTATTATCTCAACTATTAGCATATTTTGTACTTGAAGAACAGTTTCAACTGTATGTTATTTCTCCATCTTCACTCGAATTAAAACTATATTCAATATAATGATCAGAAGTAGGAGTATTTATACTTACACTACTATTCAATGAAGGAGCAATATTGTCAATCCATCGTATTTCATCAGAAGTACAATCTCTTGTGTTTCATACCTTATCAGATATTGTAACTGTACAATTTTGATTAGATTCTGTTATTTCACAATTCCAAATTCTTTGTGATATTCAGGCTCATGTATCATATGAATTTCTCAAGAATCAAGTCACAATTCAATTTGTCCAATTTCATGATGTAGGATTATAAGACCAATTTCAGCAAACTGGTGGCTCTTTGTCTATATTATTGATATTTACGGTTACATATCATGATACATCAGTTGCTTCGCTTCTAAATGTGAACGTAAAAGATCAATTCTCTTGGAATATATGTCATGTTTCATTAAATCAAGTAGTTCATTCAGTACATCAAGTTAAAACAACTTCTACAGTTCAACCAGTTCGACTACTATCATATTCAACATTACAAGTTGGGGCAGCAGTGTTTATTTCAAATGCAGAAATTTGTAATGCTTCACTAATATTTCATACCGAATCTGTTACGATAATCGAACAGTTATCATATGTTCATTCAGTTAATTCATTGAATTGTATTGTGTTATTTCATGTATTAGCATAATTCATATTTCATATACAGTCTCAATTGTATATTATTTCTCCTGCTTCATCTGTATAAAAAGTATATTTAGGTGTTGTGCTTGCTGTGACTTCAGGTACAGGAATTATTTCAATTAAACTTGGAGCTTTTTTGTCTATCCATGTAACTATCTGAGAAATACAAATATCCTTATTACCAGCATTATCAGAAATTTCAATACTACAAGATTGATTATTTCCTGTGATAG
>JAZUKX010000115.1:0-2439 GCA_045643505.1 Candidatus Absconditabacterales bacterium
TGGATTCGTAATCAAAGGTTCAATATTTGACCCGTCAGGAATTGTCTCTCAAAAATATACAAGAGATGTTGAAATTCTGAGTCAAAAATCTGGATATGTGTATGTATAGATATTTCCAACATAAAATTCATCATCCATTCATCAAGGTATACCATATTTTCATGTAGAAACATCAATTGTTTCAGTCAATTCTGATTGTAAATTTTCTTCCTCATTTATATTTCATGTTTCAATAACATTTTCATTTTGAGAATTATTGTTTTGTTTATGTGAAATTGCATCAGCAAAAATGAGAATAATTACAGCTATTACCACAATTGATAATGGAATTATTCAAGTCTTTTTCATAGGCGTAATAGTTAATAAATAAATGTTTTACCTCACATACCCACTTTTGAATGAAGTCCAATCCATTCATTTTTTTCACTCTGGTTTGAGAGAAATATCTATCACGCTTGGATTTAGCATCTTTCAATCAATCAAAACTTTATTTTTATTTTCCTGAAATAATTTTTCATCTAGTTTTAAACTTTCAACTACTACTCTCTTTCAGTTTAACATAAAATATATTTTTGGTCGCATAAAAAATCATCTATATTTACGATAAATCGAATCTAAATCATCTTTGAATGGATTAATTTCTCAATCTATTTTTTCAAATTTTTGACAGTATGTCGCTTGAGATTCATATTGTTTTACTTCTCCGAGTAATCATTTTGCATAATGAACCAATGTGTCATTTAAAAATTTTGGTCATTTTGTCATCACTGAATCGATTAAATCATTTACCGTCCAATCAAAATTTAATTTAAATTTCAAAACATCAATCATATTTCATGTATCCATATTTTCATCCATTTTCATGATTGTGATTCATGATTCAGTTTCTCATTGAAGGAAAGCTGATTGTAATGGACTAGCTCCACGATATTTTGGCAAAATTGAACCATGAACATTTATTGGACCAAAATGAGATAAATTTAAAATTTCTACTGGCATTATCTTTCAGTATGCAATAACAACGAGGAAATCAACATCTTTTGATTTTAACCAATTTTTGAAAGTTTCTGCTTCTGATCATTTACGGACAGAATTTGGAGTCTGTATATCTGATATTCATAAGTCTAGTGCTGTTTTTTTGATAATATTTGGTTTTATTTCCATTCCTCTTCCACTTGGAGCATCAGGCATAGAAACTACTCAAACTACATCAAATCTATTATCTTCTTGTAATTGCTGTAAAAATGGAACTCAAATTGGAGCTCCAGAAAAAAATACAACTTTGTAAAATGCTGGATCGTATTTTTTTTCATTTGATCATGTGCATGAAACTACTCTTTCTACCATTTTTGCAAATCATAAAATAAAACCGTATCTTTTAAAGCATTGAACTGAATATGCACTACAATGTGGCTCATGACTACAAATTTTTCACCTAAAAATAGGAGAGAATATTCATTCATCTGGAGACAATGTCTTTTGATAAATTTTTATCAATCAAATCATTATTTTAGCAAAGATACTATCTATGAATTTTAATACTTTCATCAAAATAAAATTATTAAATAATAAATTTATAGATAATCGATTATTTTTTTCAACAAAATAAAAAAATATGATATTTTTTTCAAAAAATTTTCAAAAAAAAATCAAAAAATGTAAAAAAAAGTTCATTTTATTTTTTCAAAATTGAATTTTGTTAGTTTTGACCACATAAAACTCAGACTAAAAAAAGTGGTCAAAAATTTGCATTTTTAAACGTTTTGGGTTATAATATATATGTCATCAAGTGAGACACAAAATATCTTGGTGAAACAAATGAGTTCTTTAATATTGTTTATGTATTTAGTATTACTTACTTCTACTTAGCCCTTTATGCTGCGCTACGGGTTTATTCTTTCGCATTAATCCTCGTACTCTATGAATCTTATTATTGATTCAACAATATTAAGTAATTATTGATTTATTTTTCTGTAGGTCTTTTCCTCCTACTCTTTATAATTCAATAGGCTGGAGGTTTAAGTTGTCCTTCTCTTGAGGTTCCCTTTTATTTGAGTTTAGGCCCTCTACTTGATAGTTTAAATTACTATTGAGATCCTTTTGATGAGTTGGCTATTTGATTATCTCTTATGAGTTTTGTTTCTACTTGTCTCGTTTTAAAACGGTAATAATCCCATCCTCACCATTTGGCAAATTATTATTAGTTATGTGACATTTAGTACTTCATAAGGTCAATGTTCAATAAATGTAGTGATTAGGATACTTGATTTCAATATTGTGGGTTGTTTATATAATTTAGGTTGGTATATCTATTATCCCTTTATGACCTACTCGTTTTCAATTCTAGGTTGATTTCTGATTCAAAATATTGGAGTTTGTTATCTCATGGTACTCTTATCTTAGATCTGTCTAAGCATGAGATATACAATTATTTAATAC
>JAZUKX010000116.1:0-13709 GCA_045643505.1 Candidatus Absconditabacterales bacterium
CAAGATGTATGTATTATGGTAAGTTACACGATTATGAATTTGTATCTGAAGCTATGATCCTTGTGTTCAATGTTTATACAGCTAGTGAGTACTTTGGAGGAAGTACTAATATAAGAGTTTATGTACCAACTGAATTAGAAAAAGAGTTACAACAAAATTTAATAGTTGGTGAAAACTATTTACTATTTACAGTACCATATAGAATAAAATTTAATAAGAAATACAATCATAGAGTTGATCTACTACTTAATATATTTTCGGAGGTAATATAATGAATATATTGGATAAAGAATATAATGGATGGATAACATATTGTGAAATGTTCTTAAAAGAAAGAAGCATGAAAGAGCAAAGAGACTTTTTCATAAAAGCGTATGCAAGAGATCATTTAAAAGTTAAAAAAGCTCACGAATTTATACGTAATAAAAATTATTGGGAAAACACTTTAGGATTAATTCACATTTTAGAAGGTGATATTTAATGCCAGCAAAAGCACGAATTGGGAATGATATATATGATTTATTAGTTGATTTAATATTTAATTTATCACCTTTACAAGCTAAAAAATTATATGGAGAATTACTACCAAGATATTCTACACGAGCTAAGACTCATCTATATAATAAAGATGGTGAAGAAGATAAGGCTGGAAAGATTAGATTATTACCATATCAATATAAAGCAATAAGAACTAAATATGGTGATACATTTATGAAGCAAGCATTTAAAGAATTAACATCTTATATAGAATTTTTAGAAGCTAATCAAGATACTCATTCAAAATATAAAGCAAAGCTAAGAGAATATAATAGTAAGACTCACAACAATATGATGCAACCAGATGGTTGGGTTTACGAAAAGTGTAAACAATATATCTGTAGTGAACGACCTAAAATAGCAGTTAATCCTTATGAAATTGAAGATTTACCTACAGCTAGAGAATATTTAAAGTCTATCCCTAAAGAGATGAGAGAAAATGCAATAGATGTACAAATGTTAATACTGAAATTCCCACAATTATTACAGGAGGACGATGAAAATGAATAGAATTTATTATGTAGGTGAAGCAATTTGTAAGGCAAGATTAAGTGGTGTTATAGGAACTAGAATAATACAAACACAAATAAAAATGCCAATGGTAGAATGGTATGAATACAATAGCGATGCTCACGCAAGTCAGCATTTCATAGAAGAAGATGGTGATCCAGAAGTAATAGATGAACATAATTATGAGTTAATAACTGTTATGCAAGAAGTAATACCAGAAGATTATCAAGATACTCATAGCATTATTGAACTTAAAGAAGTATTAGAAAGTTATTTAGAACCTACAAATGAAATAATAGAAGATTAAAATTATGGAAAGAAATCAAGACGAATACATAAACAAAAGAGAATATAAACCAGTACCATTACTAGATGGTATAGAAGAAATCCGTCAAGATTTTGAAGAAAGAATTGCTCAAGGAGATACTACCTATGGAATTGAAATACTTGATGATTGTGTAGAAACTATAAGAAATGGATCTATCACTTTTATCATAGCCGCTCCTAACGTAGGTAAGTCTCTTTGGGGTTTGACTATAGCATCTAATCTAGCTAAACAAGGCAAAAGAGTTTTAATTTGCTCTTGCGAAATGGGAGCTGGGTTATTAATGGAACGACAATTAAAAACTCTAACTGGTGTAGGAATGAAACAGTTAAGAGATTTATATAGTAATCGTAGAGATAGTGCTAACATGATTATGGATAGCATTATTGAAAACGATCAATATGCTTATTTAAGACAAATAGATATATGTGAAACTGGTGGAGCTACGGTTGAAGATTTGATTAGGATGTTCGATTGTTTTCCAGAGTTTGAATATATCGTAGTAGACTACATACAAAGAATACGAGGTCAAGGTAAAGAATATGAAGTTATTACAAATGCTGCACGAGAAATACAGACTTATGCTAGACGTACTGGTAAGAAGTTTATTGTGTGTTCTCAAGCGAGTAGGACTTCAAATGATGGTGCTAAGTATGGCGGCACGATTGATACTTCTAAAATTAGAGGTAAAGGTTCAGGTTCTATTGAGGAAGATGCCGATGTCGGTTTAACTTTAATGGAACTTGAAGAAAATATGCAAAGAAAAATCTTAGCTACAGTCTTCAAGAATAGATATAGTAATAAGAAAAATATAACGTATAAATATGTGCTAGATTCAAGACTGTGTTTAAGATTAGAGGAGCGTGATTACATAGCAGAGGAGAAAAAACAGTAATGTTTGAAAAGCTACCAAAGCGAATAACACTAGCAATTCTATTGTTGAAATCATTAGACTTGCCGTTAAGTATGAAAATAATTAAAGATGCTCTGTATCTCTGGAGAGAATTTTTTATTAAACTACAAATAACTCCAGTGAT
Organism: Candidatus Absconditabacterales bacterium; assembly: GCA_045643505.1. Lineage (GTDB taxonomy): Bacteria > Patescibacteriota > Gracilibacteria > Absconditabacterales > Absconditicoccaceae > JALOAF01. The sequence continues at coordinate 2,410 of JAZUKX010000116.1, forward strand.
AAAAGAGTACATAGTATCTTTTTATTATAAAGAAAATCAATTAATTCAATTTAGAACTAATGATTTAAAGGAAATATTAAAAGTATCAGAACAAATTAAGGAGTCGAGAATTGAGTAAATTTCATATAAAACTTAACAAAGAAAATAAATTAACAATACCAGATTTCTTTGATACGGTTGGAGAAGCTGAACGTTTTATAAGGGATTGGAACTTAGATAAGTATGATCCAGAAATTATTAGAATAAGTGAAGAACAATATACTAAATGGCTAGCAGCCAGAATTGATCTAGGAGCGCATGAAGCTCACCTAGAACATTACGAGACTTTGGTAGACAAGTAGATAAACAAAGATACGACTTAACAGATGATGGAACAGGTAAAAAATATGACACAGGAAAATCTATGGTTGGAACTTTATCTCGTGTATTTTCGAGAGCTTTACTTGGAGTTGGGACGTGCATCACATTTGGGACTACTAAATACCCCAGTCCAGATAACTGGCGAAAAGTTGAAGGAGCATTTGAACGATACCAAGATTCAATGATGCGACACTATCTTAAATTTCTTTCAGGAGAAGAAAGAGATAGCGAAACAAATATATTGCATCTATGTCACATGGCTTGGAATGCACTAGCAATTACTGAATTATACTTAATGAATCATCCAGAGTACGATAAGGAGCTTTTTAAATAAAATGGATCAAAAAGAAATTAATAAAATATTAACCAAAAACAAAAGAATGATTGAATTAATTGCTCATAAATCTTATTATGAAAAATTTAAGATTTATATAGACAGAGAAGATTTTGTTCAAGAAGCTTACTTATTGAGTGCTAAGCTTATAAAAAAATATGATAAAAGAAAAGGAACATTATCAACTTTTTTATATGCTAACTTACCTAAGTTATTAATTAGATATGGAAATAATAATCTAGGATTGATTCATATTCCAGCTCATATTTATGAAAGTGTTAGAAAAATAAAAAAGTATTGCGAAATAAATAATATTGATACAGATACTATAACCGATGATATTATTATTCAATTTACGAGTGATAAAAGTAGAAGTATAAATATTATAAAAAGATTAATAGTAAATGGATATATATGTAAGAGTTTAAATTTTGATTCAGTATTAGAACTAGATAATTATATTGAACGATATGGTGATATTGACGAAAAGATAGACATAGAGATATCAAAAAGAAAAATATCTCACGCATTATCTTCAGAAAAGAAAAGAGATGTTAAATTAATTAATGAATACTATAATGATGGTTATATATTAAAAGATCTTGCAGTTAAATATAACGAACCATTAGGAACTATTGCGGAAAGAATAAGAAGAACTAGAAAAAGATTACAAAGTAAATTAATGAAATATAAGGAGGATTTATTAAATGACTAGTAAAGAACTTGGTGAAGAAAAAAGCTCTATGGAAGTAGGACGTATTAGCTTTGCCTTTAATATAACTAGAGATGAAGCAAAAGCTGTATTAAACAAACCTAAATCTTTAGTAGCTAGGAAACTTAAAAAATATATGGTATCTATCCTTAAAGCTGCCGCAGAAAAAATGTTAGCAACTAAAGAGGATGAAGAAGTAAAGAATTGTAAACTTGAAGTAGAAAAAGACTAGACAAACAAAACATTATAGTAAATAATAGTAGTATAAGGAGATTTTCAAATGGCATACGCATTATTAGATTATGATGGATTTATTTGTAAAGCATATTATGCAGCTATTGGACGTAATGAAATGGCTGACTTAGAAGAAATGGAAGAAATTTTAAATAGTCTAACTGAATGTGCAAAAAAAAAATCTGGTTTAGAAATTAAGAAAGTAATCTCTGGGCATACTTATAAAAAAGATATTTATCCTTCATATAAAAATCATAGAAAGAAAGATGAAGGTTTAGGAATGTTTAGAGAATACGTAAAGCTAACACACGAGGATTTAGTTTGTGTACCTCAACTGGAAGCAGATGATGTTATTACTATGATGTACGATCAATATCCAGATTCTATAGTTTTTTCTGATGATAAAGATTTAAGATATTACTGTCCGATATATTGTAAAATAAATTTAACAGAAGAGATATCTGTACAAGATGATTATGTTAATAAACAAATAGCTCAAATGTTATATGGAGATAAAGAAGATGGTATAGATGGTATACCTAAAGTTGGAGAAAAGACAGCTATTAAATTATTAGATATGTATAGTTACGATATTAAATCAGTAATAAAAATATATAAAGATAAAGAAATATCTATAGATGAATGTATGAAAAATTTAATATTAGTAACACCAATCTGTAAAGAACTAGTAGAGAATTATGAATACGGATTAGACGAACAGACTACAATGAATAATATCATAGGACATTTTCAGTTCTTTAATAAATTAATAAAGGAGATTTACAATAATGAAAACTAAAAAGATTGAAGTAACAGAAGATAATAAAGTTAAGGCTAGAGATAGTAAAGAATACGATGCTTTATTATTTGATTTTATTGAAAAAGAAATTACTAACAGCTTAAAGGAGACTAAATAATTGATTAAGAATAAAAAAATATCAGATAAAGAATTAGAATTAAAAGATGGACTAATTATTATAGGTAGTGATATTCATTTCCCATATCAAGATGATGCAGCAGTTAATTGTTTTATTGAATATTGTGGTGAAAAACAACCTCAAGTAATTGTATTAAATGGAGACCTATTAGATTTCTATAAATTATCAAGATTTAGTAAAGATCCAGCAGGAAAAAATCCAGCAGAAGAAATTGAAATGTGTAGAGAATTTATACAATGTTTAAAAATTGTTTGTCCTAAATCTGAAATTTATTATACGATAGGCAATCACGAAACTAGATTAGAAAAATATGTTTTAGATAATGCCCCACAAATAGCTTGCTTGATAGATAATGTGTTTGAGATTATTAAAACTGATGAATTAGGGGTTATCGGTTGCGCTTCTCTAACTGTAAATAACATCTTCATCTTCAAACACGGCACACGATTAGGTAATAAATCTGGTTTATCAGCTATTAAAGAATTAGAAGCTCATTATTTATCAGGTGCTACAGGGCATACTCATAGACTAGCTAAGTTCTCAACTAGAAAATCTGGTAGAAGATTCATATGGTTAGAAACTGGATGCTTATGCGATCTTAATCCAGAATATATGGTTAATCCAGATTGGGAACAAGGTTTTGCAGAAATTGTGTTCAAGGATGGTAAAATCAAAAAGGCTAATATTGTTGAGATAGTTGACGGAGATATTGTTTAATGGATATTAAACTAATCAATCAGCAAATTAGAGATTTACAGATGCTATTAAAAAGCAGGAAGCTTAGTCCAGAGGAAAGAGAAAGCTATTATGATACTTTAACTTTTCTCTTGGACTCTAGGGCATTGATACTGACACAAGCTATGAAAGAGGAGAAGAATTAATATGGCAGAATTTTGTAGTGAAGCATATAAAAAAATGAATGAACTAACAGATAACTATATTAAAGAATATAATAAAAGACGTATACTAGAACGAGGAATAAAAGATATAGAAGATTTTCTGTTTGACTCTTTAATAAAACAAGATAACTTAAATGGTAATATATGCGATGCTATACATAAATTACATTTATTAATAGGAGATAAGAATTAATATGTTATATATTATTAACGACTTTGATGGTAAGAAAAATAAGACTGTACACATAGCTAAGAGTGAGAATGAAGTAATGATCTTTTTAGCTAATGAAGAAAATTTAAAAAAGATAAAAGGTGAATTAAAAATTACAAAGGTAATGTTATAATGGTCGATATTAATACTATAGAAATAACAGAAGAAATGATGGAAGCTGTAGCTATAGCATCTCTATACAAAACAGATCCTACATTAGAATTGAGAAAAGTAGTTACACAAAAACTCACTTCTTCCGATATGATTAGATTACTTAATAGAATTAGAAAAGATCCTAATTTTGAACAAGTAAAAGAAGATCTGGTGAAATTAGAATGTACATCTCTAGTAGATGAAGATATGAATACTGTATTATTACAATACAATAAATTATTAAGAGATGCACAATCAGAAAAGAAATACGAAGTAGCTGCCAGAATACTTGGAGAAATTAGAAAATTAAAGGCTATCGAAAATGAACAAATGAAATTTGAAATAGTTATTAAAGTAGAAAAACCAGAGGAAACTAAGTAATGTATTTATATCCATTTAAAATATTTACAATCTCAAAAAATAAAAGATTATTAGATGTTGATAATCCACAAAGAACTATCGGTATATATGATGCTAAGAAGTTAAATTATAAAGATGCTAGAGATAAAGCAGATGAAGTTAATGGTAGAGTATCTATATTACTAGGCGATATAACTTCTGATGTAAGACTTATGGTTTTAGATTTAGATGATTGCTATAATGAAAATGGTGTAATGGAAAAAGATACGCAAGAATTTTTAGCAGAGTTTGATGAATCTGAATGGGAAGTATCATCATCTGGTACTGGTATTCATATATACATTCTAACTAAATTAAAACTAGAAACATTTATTGTTAAAGATCTTGAAGGTTGTAAATCTTTTGAATGTTATACAAATAAAAGACATATAGTAACTACTACTTTTAATTTTGAAAATACTAATTTACCTATAGGAAAACACGATCAGTTCATTCAGGATTTATATGATCTAGTTACTGAAATAAGAAAAGAAAAAAATCCTAATGAATTTGTAGATACATTAGTAACAGCCTTTGATGGTAAAATAGTTAAAGACGAAAAGGATGCATACGCAGCAATCTATGGTAGAACTAGAGTGGAAGATATGCATACATTAAGAGGATGCGGATATAAAGATGCTAACTTAATATCTATTATAGATGAAAACTCGTCAAGCGTAGATAATTCGCAACACGATGCTAAGCTAATTAGAAAATTAATTTATTATTGTTTAGATTTCGATTCAGCTTGGGAAATGGCTAAGAAAACTAACTATTATAAAAGTAAGGATGCTTTTCATAAGAAGAAATTTGACGATCCAAAATATAAGGCAAGAACTAGAAGATTTATAGGAGCTTAAATGACAGTACATATTAATTGCGAGATGTGTAAAACTTTTAAAAAAGATTTCTTTGTAAATGGTACTTTAACCTATACGTTAAGAGATCATATATACGAACATTTATTTACTTGTAAAGAGTGTTATGCAAAATATAAACAATTTGCAGAAGAGAATAAATACAAATTTAATTTAAGAGAGTCAGCAATTGACTTTGTTTTAAATAATCAAAATAGAAAAAATTGTATGACTAGAGATTGTTTAAAAGAATTAGGTTTTGAAAAAGATATAGAAGCTCGTAGTAAGAAATGGACTTTAGTAGCTGAACGTTTTGAAATGATTAAACTTAATCAATTACCAGCATTTAAAGATTTTATACAAGAAAAATTTGAAGTAAACAATGATACATTTGAAAATGATGTTTATGCTGTAAACGAATGGACTAAACATTTTGCACGGAAAGTTTGTAAACAAATAGATCATTTAGAAGCATGTTATAGTATTAGTCAAGATGGAGATAAAAAAGAAAATGAGGAAACTTGAAGAACATTATGATATTATCTATACAGATTTAGATAATACTTTAATCTATGGTTTTATGACAGATCTAATGGATGTTACTTGGAATATGTTTAAAAGTCAATTCATAGCAGAAATACTAATGTATATCCAAGCATTATTTAGATTGTATAAGACTAATGATAAATTGATTTATCAAATTAAAAAATCTGGATTACCTGTAGTTATAATGACAGCAAGAAAAGGGAGTCCTGCAACGCATTTATTAGTTGATCAATTAGATTTTGCAGATCAAGGAGTTTGTCTAGTAGAGATGGCAACTAGTTATCCAGCTATGGAAAAGATAAATGCAATAATAGAAACAGCTATAGAGGAAGGTAAACGACCTATATTATTTGAAGATAATGTAAAAACTTTAGAAGAAGCTGTATTTTGTGATATAGATGTAATAAACGCTACAAGTTATTACGAAAAGAAAGTAGGTTAATATGATTTCAGTTAATGTAAATTTAGTAGTATTAGTAGCTGTAGCTTTAATAATTTATATAATGGTGAGTGATAAATGTCAGTAAAAAGAACTACATATACTTTATATAAGAAGCAATATGATTTTATATTTGGATTACCAGAATACAAACAATCTGAAAATAAAATTTATAATGACATATCCTGTTATTATGGAGGTATGGGAGCTGGTAAATGCTTAGGATATGGCACTCCTGTGCTAATGTACGATGGTACCATTAAACAAGTTCAAGATATAAAAATAGGTGATACACTAATGGGTGATGACAGTACTAAAAGAACTGTAATAAGTTTAGGTGCTGGAAAAGAAACTATGTATAAAATAATACCTAATAAAGGTGAATCGTTTACTTGTAATGAAAGTCATATACTATCATTAGTGCATACTACATCTGGTGAAATTATAGATGTTAGCGTAAAAAACTATTTAAAAAAGAGTAACAAGTTTAAATCTTTGTATAAATTATTTCATAGTCAAGCTATTGAATTTAGTAATTGTAAAGATTTAGAAGTACATCCTTATTTGTATGGCTTATGGCTAGGCGATGGAAATACTAATTCAAATCTAATTTGGGTTAATGATAAAGAGATATTAGATAACGTAGATAAGTTTATTCCAAAAGATTGTTATACTATTAAAAGACAATCAACAAAAGATATTGGAACTAATTTATATAATGTTAGAATAACAGCTAAGAATAAATATACTCAACCATTAACAAGATTAATTAATGAAATAAAAACTTTGAGTGATCATAAGAAGGTATTAGATAGATATAAGACGGCATCTATTAAAGATAGACAGTTCTTATTAGCTGGAATAATAGATACTGATGGGTATAGTCCTTACAATTCAAACAAGATAATAACAACTAAATATGAAGATTTAGCTAATGATTATGCCTTCATAGCAAGATCACTTGGGTTTAGAGCTAATGTGCATAAGAGGATTAAGAAACTAAAATATAAGAATAATGAATTATATATCTCTTATGATGTATCAATAAGTGGAGATTTTTCTACACTACCTATGTTGGTTGAGAGAAAAAAGAGTACTTATAATAATTCAAATAAGAATCATTTAAGGACTGGTTTTAAAATAGAATGTATAGGTGAAGGTGATTATTATGGATTTACGTTAAAAGAAAACCCTAGATTTTTACTTGGAGATTTTACAGTAACTCATAATACTTTTACAGGTTCTTTAAGAGGTATATTATATGCTTTAAAATTTGCAGGAGTTAGAGGACTAGTAGGTGCTAAATCTCAAGATCTATTAGATAACACTACAAAAAGAAAGTATGTAGAACACCTTGAAAATATAGGATTTAAAGAAGGAATACATTATTGGTTCTCTGATAGGCAACAAACATTGAATCTTATTAATGGATCTGTTATACGTTTTAAAACCTTATCAGACTGGCAACAATTTATGTCAGAAGAATTTGCTTTTATAGAATTTGAGGAAGCATCTTTCTTAGATGAAATAGTATTTACTAAATTAATAACTCGTTTACGTCAAGCTAAAAGAGATGATTGGGATGGATATTATAGAATGTTATATATGCATACTAACCCTCAAGGTAAACGTGGTTGGATAAATAAGTTTTTTATTAATCCAAAAACTAAGAAAAAGAATTATAGATTTATTAGATGTTCAACTAGAGAAAATAAATTTCTAGGTGATGAATATGTAGAAATGTTAGAAGAAGCATTTAGTGCTGAACAGGCTCAAGAAATGATTGAAGGTATGGATGTTGATTATGATAATACTGTTGCCTTTCCTAACTTTACTACAGATAATTTAAAAGATGATTTAGAGTTTGATAGAAACTATCCTTTGATACTATCTTGCGACTTTAACTACAATCCTATGTGTTGGTATTTGATGCAAGAAAAAGAAGGTACTTGGTATATTCTTAAAGAATTAATTGAGAATAACGTAACGACAAAGGATATGTGTAAAATAATTCAACCAGTAATCGATAGTTATGGCGTAAGAAGTTTAACAATAATGGGAGATTCACACGGACGTGATAAGAAAACTAACGGATCTGATTATTCGGTTATGCTTGCTCACTTTAGTGATGCAGGGTATGATTGCACATTACGAGTACAAAAAGCTAACCCATTAATAAAAGATAGACTAGCAGTATTAAGAGGTTTAATAAAGAACGCTAAAGGTAATATTAAACTATTTGTAGACTCATCTTGTAAATGGTTAATATATAACTTTGAAGAATGTAAAAACCAATTATCTAATGGTGGTTTAAAAATACCTACAGATAAAGAAATACAAAACGATGATAATAAAAGATATATACCTCACCCTATAGATGCTATTAGTTATCCAATGCATTTCTTGAATAGTTTAAGAGCTATAGCTGGTGAACAAGAACATTTGTAAATAATTGTAACAGATAGTATTGAAAAAATATTTAATATGGGTTATAATGTAATTAAAGGAGATATTATTAAATGTCTATTGATGAACAAATTACAACAAAAGAACAATGGTACGATCTCAACAAATACAAAGATGAGATACAATCTTTCGTAAAGAAAAAGAGACAAGATTTAGATTGTCTACAAACATTAGAAACTAATTATAATAGATTGTATAAAACAGTATTTGCTGGTGGTACTGAATCGGATATCGAACGTTATCCTCATGCAGCTGAAATGTTTAAAACATATAAGTCAGCTATTATAGAAAGTTCTTTATCTGGTTATTCAGCATTATTACAAATTGAAGGTAACGATGCACAATCAACTTTAAAAACTCCACAATTAAAAAATGTAATGACTAGACAATTTAAAGGTATGTCATTATTAGAAAAATTATCTGGAGAAACTACAGACGATTGGATCTTAAAAGGTGAGTCTATTGCTTTTATTAAATTAAAAGATAGAACAGAACAATTCAGAACTAAAGAAACTTTAACAGATGCAGAGACTGGTGAAGAGATAATGTCTTTTAAAATGGTTCAAGGTGTTACTACACAGAACTTAGATATTGAAAGAATTGATCCTTTAGATTTCTTTGTTGATGGTTTTGACTATGAAAGAGATCCTATTGGTTGTGCAAAAATAATTAGAAGTTTTATTAATACAAAAACTCTTTTAACATCCGATGCCTACCCCCTACTATCCAAAGAAGAAAAACAAAATATTATAGATGGAGTAGGAAAGAATGGTAGAGGCTATGCTGGATATTATCAAAATATGTATAATGTATCTAGTAGTAATACCACTTATGCAAAGACTGATAAAGATCAGATCGAAGTATTAACTTTTAATGGAGATTATATTACTTCAGATAATAAAGTTCTAACTAATATTAATGCAGTATTAGTAGGTAATTGTATTGCATCTTTAAGATATAATACAGTAAGTACTAATAGAATTATTTACGCTCCATATAAGTTAGATAGAACTACTCATAGAAGTATATCTCCAATGGCTTCTACAATGCCAGTAAATAGATTAGTAAATAAAGTAACTGATTTATTTATTAAAAACTTAGAAGATGTTTGTGTACCTTGGATGTTATTCGAAAAGGGTACAATGAATGCTAATCAAGTAAAAGAAGCTAGAAGAAAAAAAGAAATAGAATATAACTCAACTATGAATAAACCAGAGTTCTGGAGTCCTCCTCCAGCAGCTGCAAACGGTTTACAGTTAATGCAAATGATATTAGAACAAAATAAAAATGTTCTAGGCTTAAATAAATATATGTCAGGTGATACATCTGGGAGTGTAAGAACAGCAGAAGAATCAGCTATATTATTTCAAAAAGCAAATGCTAGAATGCGTGTAGAAACTGATGTATTTAGTTATAGATTTATGTTAAACTTATTTAATGAGTTCTATAACTTTAATAGAGAATTAGCATTAGCTATGGAAAATCCTTTAGATGATATATATGCAGATCCTGAATTAAATGTAACTATATCAACTAATGCGTCAAGATCAGATAAAGAAGGTGAATTACAAAGATTAATGCAAATGTTAAACTTACCTATTGCACAGATGATCTTCTCTAATTTACAACCAGATCAAGTAGTGTTAGCGGTACGTTACTTAATGGCTAAGGCAGATTTAGATGATGCAGATAATTTATTAGAATTATTCGATAGTATAACAGGTCAACCTAATACTTATGTAACTGATGAACAAATGCAAAGACAAATGGAAATGCAACAAGCACAACAACAAATGTTACCACAAGATATAAATAATATACAAGGAGAAATGTAATATGTCAGATGAAATGAAAAAACAAGAACTAGAAGAAAGCATTGAAGGTATTGAACCATCAATAGAAGTAGATACTACAGCAGATGAGGTAGTCGAAGAAGTAGTGGAGAAAGTTGAACCTACAGAAGAAGTACCTGAAGCTCCAGAAGAAAAAGTAGAGGAAGAAAGTAAAGAAGAAGAGGAAGTTAGTGAAGTAGAGAGTGCTGAAGAGCAACCTGCTGTAGAAGAAGCTGATAAGTCTGATGAGGAATCCGCAGATGAGGAGACAGAAGAAAAGTCAGGTGAGGAAAGCGAAGTCCCTGATGAAACCCCTGTAGATTCCCCAGATGAAGCAGCTGAAATGAGAGCAGAATTAGAAGCCTTAAAATCAGAAAAAGAAGATGCTTTAATGGTAAATGATTTCTTAGATACTGTAAGCGCTATAGAAAATAAATTAGTAGAAGTTCAACAAAATGTTTCTAAAGGTATTGAAGAAGTTGCTAAGAAATATGGTATCCCTACAAACATTTCAATGGAAGAGCTAGAAGCTCAAGATCCTACTAAAGCTCAAATGGCTAAAGAAATTATGGCAAGAGCTAACGCAGTAATTGAACAAGCAAGCGCTCAATTAAATATTGAAAAAGAAAATAAAGCTAGAGATCTTGTATTTAAAAAAGCTGAAAAGGAATTTAAAAAATACGAAATGTCTCCAGAACAAATGCAAATTGCAGCAGGAACTTTTGTAAATATTCTTAATCAATCAGGTATTCAAGACTTAGCAGAAGATCTAAAAGCTAAAGTTAAGTTAGCAGTAGCTCAAGCTAGAATGGATAGTCCTGTAGTTGCAGCTGTAGCTGATGTAGCTCAAGAAGTTTTAGATGAAACAGATCCATCTGTTTTGGACACTAGCGTTTTAAATGAGCCTTCCCCAAAAATTG
>JAZUKX010000117.1:0-8818 GCA_045643505.1 Candidatus Absconditabacterales bacterium
TATTAATAAAAAATATTTTATACAATATGTCATTATATTTTTTTATTCAAATCAAAAAAGCAAAAAGTTTTCTCATTTTACAAATCTATTTTGTTTGGATTATTGCCCAAAGATTATTATAAATTGTTTGTTTTATGCTCAAAAAAATCATCATGAAATTTAAACAATTTAATACAAAAGTTATCACAAAAATATTTATATATTTTTTCAGTATTTTTACTTGTTTTTTTGTCGTATGATTCGCTGAATATGATGATTTTTTGGATAATTTAAGATTATTAGGAATTGATGTAGAAAGTATTTTAGCATCAAAATCTATAGACCGTTATGAACTCACAAGGTTATTAAACTGAGTAAACTGTAAAGATTGTATAAACCCAGACTCCAAAACACAATACACATATAGTGCACAACGACGAAACAATTTTGCAAACCAAGATGGAAGTGCGTTCGGAGATATCTCATATTTGTGATGAAACTACAAATGACAGAGTTATTATTATTGTGTAGCATATGTTTGAGATAATTCTTGGATGAGATGATATCCAAGCGGTGTTAGTCCAATTTGTAACTGAAAATTTTGTGGAACAAGGACCACAACTGTTGGAGAATTTTTGCAAGTAGTCCTAAATATAGCAGATCAATACGTATACAAAAAATATTTGGTCGATTGGTCCAAAGTAAAATCATGGATGGATAGTTTACCAAAATGAAGTTATGCAGACACTTATTTGACAAACCAAGAAAAGTCAATTATAAATCAATACGCAGCTGAAAATAGACAATGAGTCCTACCAACAGAAGAATCATTACAACCATATATCAAATATTGTATGTTCAATTTAGATGAATGTGGTATGCAAAGTTTTGGAGTAGTATGACAATGATATTGGCCAGTGGCTGAACTAAATATATTATATGACAACAATATCGTAGAATATGAAAAATTTGAAGATGGACAAACAAACCAATTGGTAGATGGTAAATATGTTTTAGAAACTTTATATAATTTATTTCAAATAATTGATTGTAGTTTCAATTACGATTATGACTGTGATAGTATAAAAAATAAAAACGATAATTGTCCAAACGACTACAACCCGCATCAAACAGACACAGATCACGATTGAATTTGAGATGTATGTGATGATGATATAGACTGAGATGGGGTCCATAATCCAATCTGAATTGTAGATGATTTATGAAATGTCGTAATATCTAAATACAAAAAATGAATGGACAATTGTCTATTTACAGCCAATACAAAACAAACAGATAGCAACCAAAATTGATTTGGAGACGCATGTGATAATGAAAAAACAAATTTATGAATGTATATAAAAACTTCCAATATAAAATCCACAGCTCCAGCGACAGTAGAATTTCAAGCTGTAACTCAATGAGAAGTAAAATGAGATATTCATCGAAAATTTTGAGATTGAAGTACTGCTCAATGAAGAAAAGTGTCTCATACTTTCACAGAATTTTGACTATACACAGTACAAGCGACCGCTGAATGAAACCTAAATAATGCAAAAGCTAGTACTACAATATTCATTTGAAAAAATCCGGTTACAAATTACGCTTTGCAAATCAACACAAATAAACAAAAAATAAATGCTTGAGAGGATATTACATTTTCATTAAATAGACAATGAGATTTTGACAATTTTCAACGAAGTTTTGATGGCTGAACTATAGTAGAGAAATCCAATAGCAGTGATATCACAAAAGTATTCAAAGAAGATTGAACATATATGGTTACAGTAAAATGATTTAAAGACGGTAAAATTGTAGCCGTAGCAAATACTATTATTTGAGTTGGGAAAACTTCTTACTGAACTAAGCTAAATTTAAGTACAGTAAAACCAAAAAAATGAGAAAAATTAGTAATAAATACAAAACTTGAATGATTTTCAGCATGAGATATTGCAAACATTTCTCGAGATTTTTGAAATCAAAAGATATCAAATAACAATACTACAATACAATACACTTATGAAAAAGAATGAATTTATGTAATTATGCAAACTATCACATTAAAAGATTGAAGTATTTTAGAAAATTTTGCTACAATTTATGTAAATGATCCTAATATCAATAATTCATATGCAATACAAACAGAATTAGATCATCTAGTTGCGAATTCCACAGATAAAATTGGCTTCACAATTAAACAGACCTCTGCAATACCAACGGCAACATTAGTATTAAATAATTATTGAGATTGATACTCAGATAAAACTTACAAAGAATTAAATATACGACCAAAAGCATTTTCCCACAATTATGTACCAGGTATATACAATCCACAAAATACAATTTACATAGATGATTGTATCTCGTTAAATACTCAATCTACAATAGTCATCCAAAATGAAGATATTTGTCTAAAAGCATACTTAGATGGTACACTAAACCAATTTAAATGAGATTTAGATAAAGACTGAATTCCAGATATTTGTGACGATGATATCGATTGAGATTGACTTCCAAACCTAATTTGAATAGTACAAAAAGATAATAGCGACTTTTCTATCGATGAAAACAACACAAACATACAATTAGTAAAATTGCACAAAGGAATTTGTCAATTAGATAATTGTCCAACAATATCAAATGAAAAACAATTAGATTTAAACAATAATTGACGATGAGATAGTTGTGATGAGATTAATCTATACAAAAATATTTCATCATTTAAAAACAGTATCTTTTATACCAATTATAATAATATATTTAATTCAAATAATTGAGAATCAGATAGTGATAATGACTGAATTGTAGACAGCTTAGATGCTTGCCCAGAATTACCTGAGAATTATAATTGAGTAAATGATTTTGACTGATGCCCTGAAATTTGAGCAATAAATAACTGTGCTATCAATAATTATAACTATGTAAATAGAAATTTCTCTGTATATCCGACAATTCAAAAAAATAAAAGATTATTAATAAGTGATCCTACATCACCAGAACCAAGTTGTAAAAATGATGAATGTAAGACAATATGTCTCTGAAACGTTGACAATTGTGATGACTGCAATTGAAACAAAAATTGTAATAAATGTAAACAAAATCCTGAACTCTGTTGAACATGGTCTGGTGGTAATGACTGATGAATATGACCATATACAATTACAGCACGATGTTTACCAGAACACAAATATCATATACGAAACAATGTCACAAGTTTAGATTTTTCATTTGCAAACATATTTGAATGAGATTGCCCTTGCAAACAATGTCATTGGTTTGTAAAAGACATAAACTGACTTATCAGTGATATTTGAAATTTCTCTGTATGTAATGAAACTTGTATAAAAGGAGATGATGACAATTGAAAAACAAAAAGGATTGACATATATAACCCTGAAGACACCGAACCTTCTTGTGAATGAAAATGATGTAATACATGTACATGAAACAATTGTAATTGAACTTGTATCTGAAATACAAATGAATGTGATTCTTGTAATTGAGACATTAATTGTAAATTATGTAAAAAGAATCCCGAACTTTGTGGTTCTCGATCCGGTGGTACTTGACCTTTTGAACTACAAGCTCGATGTGAAAATAATTCTTGAAAAATTTATACACGATATAATATCAACTGACATCAATTCTCTTTTGCTAATTCTTTCTACATCCAATCTTGATGTATGGATTGTAAACGATTTGTAAAAGATAAAAACAATTTGACTAGTCTTATTTGAAATTTTCAAGTTTGCGCTGGCGATATAGATTGACCAGGTCCTGTCCCTCCTTGCACAGGTAATTGTAATCCTACTCCTCCAATACCTCCTTGTTCTTGAGATAATTGTTGTATTTGAGACAACTGTCCTAATCCTACTCCTAGTTGTACTTGAATTTGCGTTTGAGATGCCTCAGAATGTAATTGTTGTGATAAAACAAATGACCCTAATTGTAATCCAATTTGTGAAAATTGTGAATCATGCAAAGAAGGAGATCCTTTCTGTGGTTGCCGAAATTGATGGAATTGACTCGTTAATATCACTGCTCGATGTGATGACAATCCTAATTCAAAATACTATTGGAATAATATCGCTGGTAGTTGCTTCTCTTTCGCTCATATCTTCAAACCTAAAAATAATAATGAATGTAATTCTTGTCATCGATATCTAACTGATACCCTAAACAATAGAAGCAATACTATAGATTTTCAAGTTTGTAATCCTTGAATTGTAATTGAAGACCCAGAAAGACCGGAACCTACTTGCACTTGAAACGCATGCAATATTTGTGAATGAAAAAATTGTAATTGAATTTGTGTTTGAGATACTAAAACATGTAAAGATTGTAATTGAGATCCTACTTGTGAATTATGTGAAGCAGAACCAGAACTTTGTGGTTCTCGATCCGGTGGTACTTGACCTTTTGAACTACAAGCTCGATGTGAGTGAGATACTGACCACCATATATGGACAAATATTATATGACGTGATTTCTCATTTGCTAATATACGAACATGAGAATGTCCTTGCAAACAATGTCAACGATACATCAAAGATTCTAAATGATTAATCAGTTCCATTTGAAACTTCCAAGTTTGTGACAATGAATGTAACACATGGATAGAGCCTGAACCAATCGAAAAACCTATTACCCCAATAGAAGATAATGATGAAGATGATGATCAAAAAAACACAGATGACTCAACAAAAAATCAATGTACATGAGATGTAAACAAATGTCCTTGTGAAGATAATCCAAATTGTCCTGACAACGAATGCCACAAAAATTGTGATCAATGTAAAGAAAGTGCTGAACGAACAGGTACGGCAAAATGACCATACAAAATCGTTGCTCGATGTGATGATGACGCCGAAAACAAAATAACACGAAGTGGCATCGAAACACAATGTGTAAGTTTCTCAGAGACATTTGAATGATATTGTCGACAAAGATCATGCCACCGATATGTAGTAGCAGCTGATGGTACAACTAGTAAAACTACCGGTTTCATCGTAGATTCCATAAAAAGCGAAAAATGTGACATAATTCCAGAATGACCAGATCCAATATCAGGCTGTGAAGAGAATTGTAATGAAACATGTGAATGAGACCTCACAGAATGTCCATGCGAAAATAATCCAACTTGTTCTACAAATGAATGCAACAATAATTCTATTTGTAAAGATTGTAGCAACTCAAAATTTGCAGCCAGACGAAAAACATCATTGATATGACCTTTTAAAGTAACTGCAATGTGTCCAAGTGAACAAAAATCATATACACGAACAAATATCACAAAGCATTGTTTATGATTTAACAACATATTCGAGTGAAGTTGTCCATGTGAAACATGTTATCGATATGTATCTACACAAAACTGAAAAACATCAGTAATGAAAGAATTTAAAGTCTGTGGAAAAGATTGTGAACAACATCCAGAAGACCCAGACAATCCAAATCCAATCATCTCTAATGGACCAGAATGACCAGTAAACTGATGTTGAGAATGAGAAAAATGTAACACATGCACATGAGATATAACAGAATGTAATATTGGTAGTGGATGAAATTCATCTTGAGATTGTAATTGAGATCCTATTTGCCAAGCATGTGCAGAAAATCCTCAAGATTGCGGAACTCGAAGTGGTGGAACATGACCTTATACAGTTGTAGCTCGATGTGAACCAGATAACACAATGTACACACGATACAATATTACTTGATTCCAATTCCCATTCACAAATTATTTCGAAGAAGATTGTCCATGCAAACAATGTCATCGAATAGTAGAAGATAGTAAATGACAAAGTAGTGAAATTAGAGATTTCGAAGTTTGTAAAGAAGAATGTAGCACAGATGATGATGAAATTGAAAATCCTAATTTTGATATACCAAATAAAAACACACCAATAACTACTCCCGAATGTCTATCTTGTCCATGTAATTATACGGATTTTGGAAATACACTAAATATAAATGATAATGTAAAAGCTATACTTTGGGACTTTAATATGAATTATCTGTACAGTGAATCAATTCCTGTCTGAATCATGCAATATTTAAATTAAAGAGATACAAATTTGTATCTCCTTTTTTTAACTCTTTAATACTATATATTATCACACTGAGATATCTCAAAAAGCATAAGTTATCACTTTTTCTAAATCAGATAATTTAACTTCCACTTGAAATCATATTTTTCCACCACTAAAAATAATCGATTCAAAGATTTGTGCAGAAGAATCTATTGTTGTTTTGAAAAATTTTTTCATTCAAATAGGAGAACATCATCCATGAATATATCAAGTCAAGGGCAACAATAATTTTTGAGGGATCATCTCTATATATTTTTCTCAAACCACAGTCGCACATTTTTTTAAGTCCAACTCTTTCGCCACTGGAAGCATGAAGACGTAATACTGTCATGTTTTTCAAACAGTGACTAATGTTTTGAATACTCTATTTTCATCTTGTCACAAAATTTTAGCTATCTCTACCCCATTCGTAGCATTAGTATCTCAATAAAAATATTCTTTGTACTCAATCTTTTTCTGTCACAAAATTCTCATTACATTTGTCTTTTCCATATTTTTACTAAAATTTTATAAAACCACGTACTTACTTATAAAGTTCTAAAGCAAAAAAACAAACAAAAAAATGGACTTGACAAAATAACAATTATGTGTATAATATACAATGCAAAAAACAAAAATATTAACAAAAATTTAAATCATGGAAATCTCATTATTTGCAAAAATTATGGCAACCATAATTTGGTTAGCCACCAGTGTCTGTCTTGTATCCTTTTGTAGGGCTCTGCACCTAAAAAAAGCAGCAACAACCTGCATAAATACAGGTTTTGTATTGTTTTTTATCACAATGGTGATAAAACTATGGGATATAGCCATATTCACACCCACGGCTATGAAGGTGATAATATTTCTAACTTCAATAGACTTCTTAGCCAATGCCATATTGTTGATACTACTATATGGTTTACGTTCCCGATATTAGGGAACTTTTTTTATAAAAAATAATTTCAAGATATATTTGACATTTACAAAAAAATCATTACACATATTTACATAAAATATGTGTAAATATTTTATCCCCAATAAAAAAACAAAAATACAAAATTTCAAAAATTTATTATTGAGGAATAACATGAAAAGGATATTAAAAAAGATATTTTGACTTTTGTTGACAATTTTATTTGCAGTCATAATTTTTTGTTTAATTATAATAATATTTGATAAAAATAAATCAAAATCAGACACTAATATCAATACATATACGGTCGCCCAATGAACAATAGAAAAAACCGTAGAAGTATACTGAAATGCAAAATTAGTAAACGAAGAAAAATTAGCATTTCTATTATGATGAGATGTTGCTGAGATCTTTGTAAACCAGTGAGATTATGTACATAAATGAGATATCTTAGCCACATTGGATACTGAAAATCTAGATAATGATATACTACAAGCAGAAATTGCATTAGAAAATGCTGAGATCAATTACAACGAACTACAAAAATGATGAACAAATACTCAAATTTTACAAGCTGAAAACACATTGGCACAAAGCAAAGCTAATCTAGAATTATTAGAACAACAATATGATGAATTAGTTGAAAATTCAGAAATAGACACGCTATGAAATAGCAATAATACTCTATTAAAAAGTACAGTTTTTAGTATCAAAGATTATATTTCTCAATGAGAAAAAGCTCTAATTGCTCTAGATAAAATTTTTGGAGTAAGTTCAAAATACAAGGAAGAAAATAATTTATATGAATCATATCTATCAAAAAAAAATACATCATACAAAAGACAAACTGAACGCCTAATTTCAAGATGATACAATCTCCTAGAAGATTTACAAGATGAATACAATAAATTAGACACAAATCCTACAATCGATGACAAAAATGATATTTTAGATGCACTTGATGAATCTGAAGATTTCTTTGAAAATCTATATGAGACTACAGAATATGCATATAAAGCACTAGAAAATAGCGAAATTAATGAAACACTTACAACGACAATGATTTGAAACTTTGAAAGTATAGTTTCAAATTATAGCACATTTGCTAAATCAAATTTATCAGCAGTAATTAGTACCATTAATACTATCAAATGATTAACCAATTCAAACAGTACAAACCTAGCAATACAAGCTAAAAAAAATGAAATAAACACACTCAGAGATGCTATCAAATTACAAGAACAAAGTTTACAAGACATCAAAAATTGAGCAACAGATAGCCAAAAAGATATCGCTGCAAATACTGTAAGGCAATGAGAAATTACTGTAAATAAAGCAAAAAAATGAATAGAAAGCTATCAAATTTCTGCCCCATTTGACTGAGTAATTAGGAAAATAGATTTTGAAGTTTGAGACAAAATTTCACAAACAAACCCAAAATATATTTATATTGAAAATCCAGATTTAATTGAAATTTCTTTACTTTTAGATCAAATTGATATAGTCCAAGTAGAAGAATGAATGACTGCAGAAGTTGAATTTGATGCTTATCCTGGCATAATATTCCCATGAATTTTAGGAGAAATAGATACTAGTGCAAATATCAATGCTTGAGTAGTATCTTATACAGTTAAAATCACAATAGACAAATGTGATTATAAAATATATGGATGAATGACAGCAAATGTAAAAATTATCATCGATAAACAAGAACAAGCAACTCAAATTCCAACTACATATATTCAAAAGATATGAGACAAAAATTATGTAAAAAATAATAGTTGAGATTTAATGGAAATTGAAATCTGAATAGAAAATGATAACATGACACAGATTGTTTCATGATTAAGAC
>JAZUKX010000118.1:0-2675 GCA_045643505.1 Candidatus Absconditabacterales bacterium
AGAATTGAATAAAGAATTAGCTGAATTATATTTCACAATTTGAAATCATAAAAAGGCTTTATCATTACTCAAAAAAATCATAGAAAAAGATCCTGAAGATGATAATGCAATTCGACAAATTTGAGAAATATATTTAATTACTTGAGATTTCGAGACATCAGAATTATTAATTGAAAAAGCCATAAATTTAAAGCCTAATAATCCAAAATACTACATTAGTATGGTAGAAATCATGTACAATACAAACAGGAAAAAAGATGCTGTGGCTATTATGGAAAAGATAATAAAATTAAGGCCCACAAATACTAATTATATCTTAACATTAGCCGAACTTTATGATGAAATAGAGGATAGTGATAATGCAAAAAAATATTACTTTAGAGTCCTAGAACAGGAACCAAATAATGAAAAAGCAAAAAGAAAAATACAAAATTTATCATCACAAACAGTAATTTAATATTTTATCACAATAATTATTTCAAGATGAATGCCGAATATTATAAATTATTAAAAGAATTTATTGCTTTTAAGACTGTTTCTAGTAACGAAAATTTTAAACAAGAATTCAAAAATTGTAGCAATCGATTAGAATGATTATTAACTCAAAATTGATTCAAAGTAAAAAATATTATTCAATATTGAAATCCTATTTTAATTGCAAATTTCATGACATCTCCAGATGCTGAAACTGCTTTAATATATTGAAACTATGACACAAGCTATGCAGAAAAAAAAGACTGACGAAAAGAAGATCCATTCGAATTATATCTATGAAAAGACAAAATAATCTGAAGATGAATTGCTGAATGAAAATGAATATTGTTACTACAAATGATGAGCATTTTCAGCTTAATAAAAGAAAATAATCTCAAATACAACATCACATTTTTAATAGAATGAGAAAGATTAATTGGATCAAATTGATTAAAAAATTTATTACAAGAATCATTATTTCTCCAAGAGACATGACTTTCATCAGATTTTATTTTATCATCGATATGAACATTAACAAACAATTCACCAACTATTACAACAAGTTTTAGATGATGATTTGACACAAAAATTGACTTAAAAACTTCTAATAAAAAAATAGACACAGAAAGATTTAGTTGAATAATAACAAATCCTGCAATTGAATGATGAAAATTAATCTCAAAATTGTATGATTCAAGCAACCAAATTACAATACCATACTTTTATTATGAAGTAGATTGAATTTCAGCAAACGAAAAGACAATGAATTGAAGAATTCCATTCGATAAAGAAACATTAATGGAAAAATTAGAATTAAAATCATTGAAACTTGATAATGATATAGATTTTTATTCAAAATCATGACTAAAACCTAGTATAGAAATTACTTGATTTGAATGTGGTGATTTTTGACAAACAATACCAGACAAAGCCACAATAACTATCAATACAAAATTAGTAAATAATCAAAAAGTAACTGCAATTCAAACTCTTTTTGAAAATCGAATTAAATGAACCATTCCAAATACATTAGATTATAATATTTATTTTTATTGACAATCCGAACCTACAAAAGTTGATATACAAAATAAATATTCACAACTAGCGACATCCACATTAGAAAAAATATACAACAAAAAGACAACACAAGTCGCTTCCGGATTTACATTTCCAATTGCAAAAATTGCACAAGAAAAAGTTTCCAAAAATATAATAAATATCCCATTAATAAATGATGACTGTAATATCCATAGTACTATGGAAAATTTTGATATTAATTTAATTGAAAATTGATATAATTTTGTTTATGAATATCTAAAAAAATAATTTTATATTCAAAATATTCATCATGAAAAAAAACATTTCACTAGTTTACATGGTAGCAGGTATGTCTTCACGTTTTGGATGAAAGATTAAACAATTTGCAAAAGTATGACCAAATGACACAACTTTAATCGAATATTCACTATGACAAGCTCTTCCTGCTTGATTTTCAAAAATTATTTTCATTGTCTGAAAAATGACAGAATTGCCTTTCAAAGAAATGTTTTGAGACAGTTATAACTGAATCCCTGTAGAATATGCACTACAAACATTCGATGAAGCAGAAAGAGATAGACCTCGATGAACAGTAGATGCTGTATGTGCAGCTCTAGAACATATAGATTGACCATTTGTAGTTTGTAATTGAGATGATTTATATGGAAAAAATTCATTTAA
Source organism: Candidatus Absconditabacterales bacterium (assembly GCA_045643505.1). GTDB lineage: Bacteria > Patescibacteriota > Gracilibacteria > Absconditabacterales > Absconditicoccaceae > JALOAF01. Next base: position 2,194 of record JAZUKX010000118.1, read on the forward strand.
AATATTATATGACCATCTAGAAAATAGCGATGAATTATGTACATTAGGATACATTTTATGAAATGTAATACCAGAACAATGAAGCACAAATAGAGGAATATTCTCCGTAGAAGATTGATATGTAACAAATATAAATGAAACTATCTGAATAGAAAAATCAAAATTATCAGAATTTGGATTAACACTAGATGCCCTTTGTAGTATGAATATATTTGGATTAAACAAAGAAACTTTAGAGAAATTAAATTCAATCCTTACTGAATTCAAAAAAGAGCACAATTGAGATAGAAAAATCGAGTGTTATTTACCAATAGAATTGACAAATATTATTAAAAATAGTGGAACAAAAATGAAAATTTATTCCACTCCTGATCAACGATTTTGAGTGACAAATCCAGATGATGAAGCTATTGTAAGAGCACAATTAGAAGCCTTAGAAAATTAATCAACATTTAATTCTAATAATAAAATAATAAACAATT
>JAZUKX010000119.1:0-5001 GCA_045643505.1 Candidatus Absconditabacterales bacterium
GTTATCATTATTAATATTGACTTTTTATAAGATAATCAATATAATATAATCAGTAATAACATAAAAATAACATAAAATTTTATTAAAAATGAACAAAAATATTGAAACACAAAAAAGAATTGTGACTCGTTTGAGAAAAGAACTTGAGCCACTCAAAAAAGAAGAAACAGAAGCTCGTAGACTATGGTCTTTGGGGTACAACAAACAACTTAGAGCTGATAAACAACTTCAAAAAAGAATTGATAAAGGATTAACTGTAGATCCCGTAAAAGATGGAATTGTAAACAAGACTGTAAAAGCACTTTGGGATACAAAAAATGGCTGGAATGAAAGATCCGCAGAACTCACAAAGCGTAGAGATGCTGCTCGCAAGGCAATGAAAGAAAAAGAAGAAGAAATCTCTAAAGAAGAATCTGTGCTTACGAATCTAATCTCTGAATACAAAATACAAACAGAGAAAACAGATTCAGTCATTGACAAAGTTTTTTTGATGAACAGTAATATTGTTTCTTTATCAGAGAACTTAGACACTCTACTGGAATCTGAATTTTATCCACTATTATCAGAGACAGGAACTCAAAAAACAATTGAATCTTCCGATGGCCTAAAAAAGATTATTATACTTTCAAACACTATCAACACGATGGATTCTGCAAAAGTTGAAGAAGCAAAAGAACAAATCGATTTATTCTTCAAACGAATCAACCCAAAAGATCCAGAAAATGAAGAAGATGAAACTATTAAAATGCTTTCAGAATTATTAAAGGGACTACTTGTCATAAAAACAAAAGTGAAAGCAGGACCGAACCTTTCAAAATTTTTGGCACTAAAGCTTGATTCTGAATTATTTCCAGAATTAACCAAGGCTCAAGTGCTTTTAATCGAGTCTATGAATTACCAACGAACAGGCAAATACATACGATTATACGAACGAGAAAATCGTAACGATAAATATAGACCTGTCCGCCAAAGTTAAACATCAACAAACAAAATCCTGGAGAATAATCTAGGATTTTTATTATTATACTTCAACTTGTACTAAATTTCAATCAGGTTGTTCGATAATATAATATGTTTTGTCTCCATCTTTATAAGAATTTTTAATTGCTCGACTTGGTCAATGATCTCAATATGCTTTATATTCTGTAAGTTTTTTTCATGTCTCTTTTGAATATACATAATATTTTATCTCTCAATACTCATTCTCACTATTAGCGATAAAACAAAGATCTTTATTGTTTCATACTTCTTTTCATAAGAAATTGAAATTTTTATCATATATTTCTGCATTATTCTGATTTATAAAATGTTCAAAAAGGCATCATTCAAACCCATTATAAAATGATGCTCAAAATTCTTTCATATCTCATGTATTTAAATTAAGAACAAAATCCTTTTCAATATTTCACTCAAATTTTCTCACCAAAATAGAGTTCACTCATTTAGATATTTCAAACCTTCATTTTCAGTTCTCCGAATAAAGTTTAAAACCATATGATTCTTTGTAAACTTTATAATCATCAATATCAAACTCAAATATTTTTTCTCATTTTTCATTTTCCAAAATATATCATCAGTTATCATCTTTATTCAACATACATCAATACCTTTGCAAATCTTTTTGAGATTCTGGTAAATTATGCCATTTTTCATTATTTTCTTTAAATTTTCTATCATTTTGTTCTTTTTGTTCAAAAAACTTTTTTGCCGCTTCACAATCAGACAACTCTTTTTCTGTTCATTCAGCAACTACTCAATTTTTATCAAAAATTGTATACACAGGTCGAACGCCATCTACACGTTTATGACAAACACACATATCATCTACAAAATCTTGAATACTATATAATCTCTCACTAAATTCTTTTTTATCTTCTCGTTCTGCTATTTTTTCCATATTTTCATTGTACAGACAAATTTTTACTTTATTATCTTCCAAATTTTTCACATACTCATATTTTCAAAAAGAATCTTTTCGAAATTGATCTTTTCATGTTTGTATTCATAATTGTGGTAAAAGCTCTCAATTACCATCTACAACAAAACGTCTAGTATCATCTTCTGATTTTACCCATCCATTATCATTTAACTGTACAATATCAATCATATAATAATCTCAAAATTTATGTATACCACGAATGGCACTATTTTGTAATAGTTTATCTCTTAACAGAGGTATTTCACTATATTCTCAATTATTTTCCTTGATAAATTTAACATTCCATACATGATTATCTATTATAGTATCTCCATCAAACGATATACATCTTGGATCAAATTTATCATATTCATCTTTTAAATTATTTTTTTCATAATATTCATCTAATTTTTTCGCTGTTTCAACCTGTTTATTCCACAAATCCAGATATTCATGTCATCATTCAGTTTCTTTGTGTTCTACCGCTTGACCATCATTTAATGATAATGTATCAACAATACTCCTTTGGACAACGTCTTCAACTTGTTTTACACTTTCCAACAAATTAGGATTTTCTTTATCTTTTAGCACATCTCTAATAAATGCCGCGACCTCAAAACTACCATCTTTTACAGCTGTAGTCTGTATTGCTTTTAATTCATCAACAGAATAAGACAAAAATTCTTTCCTATTATCAGGTGTATTATTCAAATTCTGAAAACAATCTAAAGTTAATGTTGAATTAAATTTTTCCATATCTTATAATTACTAATATAAATATATTATTATTTATATTATATTTAATATGACACTTTTTGTCAAATTTTTGACCACTTTTTTATCAATCCAAAAATTTATATCTCTGACAAAAGCTCTGTAATAATATCATTATAAATATCTAATCATGAATCTGTAAATTTCATTCAATCTCAAACAACATCAATAAATCATTGATCAGAATATGATTGGATTTTTTCTTCATAATTTATAACTAAAACATCTTTGAATTTCGAAATATTACTAATTCATTGATCAGTCCTTAATCTAAGAAAAAACTCCTCTATAAGCAAATCTTTTTGTGTCATAGGAATGACATCAGATTCAGATTTTCAATCATAGAATTTCGTAAATTCTAATGAATTCGTCCAACGTACAGCTTTTGTATTTTGTGGAATATTTAGCAAAGAACAAAGTTTATCATTTGGCTTTTTAAAGAATGAAGAGGCTGAAATTCCAAGTCACAAATAATCTCACATCTCTCGATATGTCCTATTGTGTACACTACTCTTTCAAAGCAATGAAAAATTAGAAATTTCATATCTCTTGTATCATACATCAAGCAAAATATCTTTCAATATTGCAAACTCTTCATAGATGTCATCATCATCTCCATATGTATGATTTATCTTATTTTTTTGATTATAATACCATAAACTACCAGTGAATAATTCTAATGTATACAATGAATAAGAATCTATAAATTTACTCTTTGCTAATTCTTGGAAAAAATTAAGTGACACTGGATTCCATAATTGGAAATTTCAATTTTTACTCTGATTAAAATAACCAAAAGCAATAAAATCTAAATTAAATATATTATTATCTTTTTTTATTGGTTGTAATTCACGCAAAAAATCTACAAGCCCAGGAAACGTAATATCTCTACCACTAGCAGAAAGCATTTTGTTTTCAAAAGACTGAATTCAGAAACTAAATCTAACTCTTGCAAAATTTTTATACTTTTTAGTCAAATCTTTTACAAAATCCAAAACATAATCCTTTGGATAAGGATTCATTTCAATACTAAATTCTCATAAATTTTCAGTATCAAAGCATTCAATAATTGTATCTGTAATTTTTTGAATATTTTCCAATCAAATAAGTTGTGGAGTTCCTCATCCAAAATAAATTGATTTAACCTCTTTATCATCTAAAATTGCAGAATATTTTTTTATATCCAAAATTATTTGATTTGTATATTTTTCAAATTCTGGTTGAATTAATTCAGGTCTCATCTTGTCCAATGGACAGACTTGGAAGTTGCAATAATTACATTTAGTCTTACAAAATGGAATATGGATATAAAGTGAAAGCATAGATATAATTAATAATTAAGAATGAATAAATAATTAAAGATTATCTGAGAAAATTCAATCAAAAATTTTACAAAATTAATTTTTTTTATTTTTTCATTTGAAAATTATACCACTTTTTATACTATGAAAATATTTGATATACTAACAAAAATTTATGCAACTTTTCAAAAGGACATTATTATCATTTTTCCCAGATGATATGATGGCTAGCAATGTAAATCCAGCTAGCATGTTTATTTCTTTCATATCCGCAAAAGAATTTTTTTCCATAATAAATAGAAAAATCATAGAAAACTATAAATTAAACTTATTTGACATCACTATCGATCCTTTTGAATTCAAAATTGGATTTGGAGAAAGTAAATGAATAAACAAAAAAGATGTTGATTTATATTATGGATATTGTGGTGCAGCAAACATAAACTGATACAGATTTATGAATCCATCAAATTTATGAAATACTATTTCTCTAGCTGTATGACTTTTCACATACCAACTTTTTGATGAATATCCAGATGAATATTTTATTAATTTTATGTTCACAGTTTACTTATTAAATTTCATATTCTTAGCAAGAATCAAAGTATTTCCATATGACAATGAATGAAAAAATTATAATCGATTTATTGAAGTTTTCTTCAACTTTTATGAAAATATTTTTTATCAATCCGGATCAAAATTAGATAAAAAGCTTTTTCTTAACCTAAAAAAAGAATTAGTGTGAGAGGTGGATATATTTTTTATGTTGTTTGAACATTTCAAAAAATTTAATAATTTATATTACAACAAAGAATATCAATCTGATGAAGACTTCTACAAACGAATTTTTTATGATGAATTAAAAGACAGCAAAACATCTTTATTGACTAAAAATTTCAGTGAATTACGATCCGAATATGTTTATAAACCAACCTTTTCTTTACTTGACACAAGAATTTTACAATATATTTTACCATCTGATATATTGTTAAAATATATTTTAATCGA
>JAZUKX010000120.1:0-5290 GCA_045643505.1 Candidatus Absconditabacterales bacterium
GGTTGGTATATCTATTATCCCTTTATGACCTACTCGTTTTCAATTCTAGGTTGATTTCTGATTCAAAATATTGGAGTTTGTTATCTCATGGTACTCTTATCTTAGATCTGTCTAAGCATGAGATATACAATTATTTAATACATAATTGTACTTTAGCTAGACAAATACATAAACTGTTCTCATTTCGGAAAATGAGAGTAGATTAATTTCTACTCTTTTTTTTATTTTGGAATAGAAATCTATATAAATTTATATAAAAATATAATTGATTTTTTATTTATTTTATAGTTTCCACATGGAGAGACCTTCGACAAAATGGATTTTTTTGTGTTTAGGATTAGCTGTCGTAGCTAGTATTTTTTGATTTTGTTTGTGAATTCATAAAACAAAAAAAGAAATAATCAACAAAAATGGTTACTTTATAGATATTCCGATGATATTTGATAATGTAAAGCACAAAAAACACAAAATAAATGATATAGATGACATATTTGATGATTTTGATAATATGTTTGAAGATATGAGAAAAGAACAAGATAAAAAAATGAAAAGATTTCGAGATGATTTTTGAGAAGATTATGATATGGAATCACATCTTGAAGATTTGACATTAACAGGAGATTTTGATTCTAGAGGCACTTTCAAATATTATGAAAAGAAGAATATTAATTGAAATAAAAGTTCTTATAATATTGATTGAAATTGGGGACAATGAACTGGAGATTGAATAATCTCAATTAATTGAAAAAACAAAAATTGAATTAAATTTTACTTTTCATGAACAATCGATAGTTGAAAAGTAAAATGAACAATCTCAAATGAAAATTGAAATAAAAAATTTATAAATCTTGAAAAGCTAGACATAAGTACATTAGAGGAAATTTCAAATAATTTATAACAAAATTTGACTACATTTACTTCAAGTACATATTTTTATTTGCTACATGTTCTTCATTTGTCCTTCAATAATGGATAGTTCAATTATTATCATGTAAATAAAAATAATAATCTGTATGTGCATAATTTAAGACTGCTGAAACACTATCTGCAGATGGATTTGCTATTGGCTGTGGAGTTAATCCTGGATTTTGTCTAGTATTGTAAATATTTGATTTATCTCCTACTTTTTGTGCAATTAATTTTGGAGTACATGTTTCATATGGTTGTTTCAATCCATAGCACAATGTAATATCTGCTCAAATCAACATATTTGAATCTAATCTATTTATAAAGATTCAAGCTACTATAGGTCTATTTGTATTGGACTTTTCTTCTTTTTCTACAATACTTGCCATAGTCACAATCTCATACCAATTAAGTTTTGCAAAAGATGATATTTGAGCTGAATAAACATCCCATACTTTATTCTTGAAATTTTCTAATTGGAGATAAACTAATTGATCAATCACATCTTTTTCAGAATCTAAATTATATGTATCTGGATATAAAAATCACTCCATTGAATTTATAGTTCACGCATTTCACAAAAATTCATATCTTTGCTGATATTTTGAAATATAGGTTGGATCTGTGACAAAAGAAATATATTCTCATTGTGAGATAAGTCACTTATTCGCCAAATCGTAGTCTATATCGTAGATAGACCATCATTCCAAGACTGTATATTTTGTATATGTAGTTTTTGGTCATTCTGCAATCTTATCCAAAAATTCAATTTGGGTATATTCTCATGTAAAATTATAATTTCATTCTGCTATATTTTGTACATCAAGACTTGTTTTTCATGATTTTACACGTATTTTGAGTCAAATTTGTTTCAATTTAGGTAAATCTTGTATAAATTCTGAAAATCAATCTCATTTTGTGATTACTACACGATGATCTAATGTCACTGGGCCAAAAATATTTTTAACAAAAATTATAGCAATAATAACTAAAATTATAAATCGTCACAATTTTATTCATCATTTTTTTTGTTTTCTTGGTTCTCAAATTCTATGGGATTGCATTGTAAAAAATTCAATGGTAAAAGTACGTTTAATAATATAGAAACAAAATTATTTTTCAAACAAAAAATTAAGGATTAGTTGCCGTAAAAAAAGAGGAACTAGATGTCATTCTGAGGGAACGAAGCGACCGAAGATTATAAAAAATCCTCAGTCTCGCTATCGCTCGCCAGCTCCTTTCATAAAGGAGCACAATATTCTTCCCTGCTACCCCCACTAAAGACGGGACTTACTTCGTTTGAGCCCCGGCACAGCGCGTTGCTCAGGATGACACAGACGCCGTCATTTCGACCGCAGGGAGAAATCCACAGACTGTGGTAATGGATTTCTCACCCCTTCGGGGATTCGAAATGACCGAAAATTTACTTCCTAATTCTAGCTAAAATTCATGAATACGTTTCAGGATCAAGTGGTTGTAAAATTCAATCTGTTAATGTAGTCATTTTTATATCATCTAATGAAATATTGATTTTTCAATCCTCTTTTTCGATTTTCAGACCTGCAAGAAGTCAAATATATGTAGGTACTGTATTTTTTTTCAATGAATAATCGTATATATGGTCGTAATTTCATCCTGGAGTTGTCTTTCACCATCATTGATCAAAAATAAAATTTCAAAAAGAATAAAATATATATTTTCCGCTATAAATTTCGAATTCTCATGGTACATGTGAATGTCCTCACAAAATCAAATCTGCTCATGAATCAATCAAATTATGTGCTATTTTTTTTTGATTAATATTTGGACTTATCCTATATTCAGATCACCAATGTAATGAAATCATTTTCACATCACATCAAGTTTCTATCATTTTCTGTAAATCCAATTTTATATCTGCTTCAGACAAATAATTCCATGCCATTTTTCAAGCTCAAGCTTTGAGAAAATTCCCATCATATGAATATGCTCAGATACATAATTTGATATTATTTTTTTCTATTTGGATAAATTCTCTACTCTCTCAAGTTGAAATTCCAGCTCCAGCATACAAAATATTATTTTGAGACAATAAATTTTTAGTCAAAATGACTCCTGAATATGTAGCATTCACAGTATGATTATTGGCTAATGACAGGGCTAAAATATGATTCTTTTTCAATTGCAATAATGTCTGCACATTTCACGTATTTGCTCTAAATGTAAATCAAGCTTTTGGAAAATCCCAATCATTTTCATTAAATAAACTCTCTAAATTAAAAAATAAAACACAATTCTCTCATATACATCACGAAAATGATAGTATAGGATTGTAATTTCATGGACGAAATATGCGATTATATCATTCTTGTTTTGCGAGATATCAAATGTTCCTGGACAGCATAATATCTCATCATGCCACAAGATAAACCAAATCTGGATTTCTGGATATAGAAATTGATGACAACAATTCTGTCATTTGGACTCAAGACAATCAATCAATACTTTTAGATATTTTTTGATTTATACCAGAAATAATTAGGAGATACAATCAGCTTCCAAAAAGTAAAAAAGAAATTATCATTATTATTTTTTTCATATTACTTATAATACATAAAAACTCTGGATGTATTTTCCTGTCACATATCTTTTCAAATTATCGTACTAGAACTATCTCTATATCGAAATTGAGCTTTTTGTCCAATAAATTTTGCAATTTCATTGATTGTGAATAAACAAGATGGACAATCCACATCTAAATCATAAAAATCTTTGGCATTTCAAGTTCAATTTTGGATTGTTTGGATTGAAATCTCATCGTGCTTAGCTGTAATATTTTCTGGTAAATAATGCGAAAAGTCAACTGAAGCGATGACAAGGATTTTTCATTTCATTTTCAGAATTTTATTCACAGTATCTTTGCTTGAAAACATATCATAAGAAGAGAAAGCCAATGGAAAGACTTCTACTCATGGAAAATATTGATTCAGCCATCTGAAATGATTTCATAATCAGTGTTCTGATATTTTTTCTCAATTTCAAAAGACATTTTGATTACAGGTAATACTAGGAAATGGAGACAGAACTATCTGGTCTGCCAAGTACCAAGTTTTTGATTTTTTACAAATTGTTCAAACTTTTTTGTCCTCTTGGAAGAAATGATTTGGAGAGATTAGGACTATCGAATTTGGATTAGATTCTAAATATCGTTGGTCATGAACTAAGGAATAAAATTCATCTACTTTTGTAGTGTCAAGCATAAAATGAGGGATAATAATGAGATGAATTTCTTGTTCTTTTTTTTGAGGGGAATAGCACAAAACGACAAATAAACATGTAATAAGCATGATCACGAATATCCATTCTTTCCTAAAATGATTCCTCATGATAAAACCATGAAAGTAAAATTATTTTGATGATAGGAAAATATCCCCAAAAGGCAAACTAAATTTTGGGGAAAGGGAATGTACATAATATTATTTCCCTATAAAAAAAAGCTGAAGAGACATTTTCCTCAGCTTTTATATTTTATTTTGAAGATCTCATAAGCATGAGCATCACATATCCTCTCAATTCTTTACTAGTAATTCGTTCTCATGTTATTTGTGTCATAATTCAATCATCTTTTAGAGCTTTCAAATGTTTTTCATATCGTTCATATTGTGTAATATCATCTCATTTTAAATTATTTTCATCTTTATATAGTAATCTAGATAATGTCGTTCAGAATTCTGCTCTAGTCACATATGAATTTGGATTAAATTTCTTTGCCACAGTTTGTCAATCCGACTCCAATCACATTAATCATAATTGACAAGCTGTTTTCATATATCCTTTCAATTCTGCTGATTCTCGTTCTATATCCTCAAAATTCATACATTCTACTTTTCAAGTATTTGGTTGCTCTCACATCACATTTGTTGCGAATTGAGATAACATTTTTGCTAAATGGCTTCTAATTATATATCAATTCATATCTGCTTTTTCAATTGTATTCATCGTTGTAATTCAATTTTTGTATGCAAATTGATATGCATCATTCATTTCTTTACTATACTGATTTAACTCTTTATCATCAGTTTGTTTACCACAGATTCAATCATAATAACTATCTGAATAATCTCCATTTGGGCAATTATCTTTTTTTAGTGAATGACCTTTTCCTGAGTATGAAGTATTACTATTAACAGAAACTGGAAGTATAACTGTTTTTCATTCATATGTAATTTCAATTCATGTTGTTCATTTTGATATCTCTCCTCTTGGATTAATTATTAATCCACTTGTTGGATATGCTACTGTTCATGTCTCTCAGTTATCATATGTCACTTCGATTACTAATCCACTCATATCTACTACCTCTCATTCGATATATCCCGTCTTTGTTGGTTCTGCCTTCACTCTA
>JAZUKX010000121.1:0-1926 GCA_045643505.1 Candidatus Absconditabacterales bacterium
TATTGCCTTTGGGGTCCTTTTCAACATTTTCCCAGAACTTCTTGAAATCTGTACAAATAAAGCTTGGATTATTGAACAGATTTTCTGCTGTCTTGGGGATGTTGACTGTCTTTTCTTTGTGTTTGATTTTGATGTTGTGGATGTTTTCTGGCATGAATGCGAAAGGATTTCGATTATCCCGTTTAACACCATTTAGTGCAGCTATTGCTGTAATTGCTCCGAATAAATCCATTTTGAAAAATTTTTGTTTAACATTTTTTTATTGTTATATCTATTTTGATATAAAAGTCAATGATGTATTGTTTTATGGCAAAGGGAATTTTTTACAGAAATCTATTACTTCTTTTTTTATTTCAGATAATTTTGAATTATCTTTTCTATTTTTGATTGTTTGATGGATAAATAATGCAATTTGTTTTGTGTCTTCTTCTTTTACTCATCTTGTGGTCATTGCTGGCATTCAAATTCTTAGTCCAGATGGATCAAATGGTTTGCGAGGGTCGTCTGGAATTGTGGATTTTGAAGTAGAAATTCAGACCTTATCAAGTGCTTTTTCTATTTCTCATCCTGAGTACTCCTCTTTTGAGAAATCCATGATTATCATATGATTTTCTGTTCATCAATTTACTAATTTATATCAATAATTTTTTAATTCTTGAGCTAATATTTGTGCGTTTTGTAGTGTCTGTTTTGCGTATTCTTTGAATTCAGGTGTCTCAGCTTCTTTTAAAGCGACTGAAATTCATGCAATTGTATTCATGTGTGGTCATCATTGCATTCACGGAAATACTGCTCTATCAATCCTAGTTGGGATATTCTCTATCGTATCTTCAGGTTTTTTTAGTGGATTTGAGACAATTCATTTACTCAAAATCAAAGCTCATCTTGGTCATCTTAGTGATTTATGGGTTGTGGTCATCATTACTTGGAATCCATGGTCAAGTGGATTTGGTAATAATCATGCTGCAATAAATCATCAAACATGTGACATATCTGCATATGCGATAGCTCATACTTCGTTTGCTATTTCACTAAATTTGTCAAAATTCAAAGTTTTTGTATATGCACTAAATCCTGCCAAAATTATTTTTGGTTTGTGTTCATGAGCTAGTCTTCTAAGTTCATCAAAATCTATATTTCAATTTTCATCTGTTTTGTATCTTACGAAATTGAAAACTTTTGCGAAGAATGTAACAGGAGCTCAATGTGTTAAATGTCATCAATGACTTAAATCCATTCACAAAATCGTATCTCATGGATTCATAAGTGCTGTATAAACGCACAAATTTGCAGCAGCACCAGAAAGTGCTTGGACATTGGCGTGATCTGCATGAAAAAGTTTTTTTGCTCTTTCTATTGCTAATTGCTCTATTTTGTCTGTGTTTTCTTGTCATCAATAATATCTCTTTCAGACAAATCATTCTGCATATTTATTTGCGAAAACACTTGATTGTGCTTGTAAGACTGCTTTTGATTGGTAATTTTCACTTGCGATAAGTTCCATTCAATTTGCTTGTCTCTCTTGTTCATCAAGTATTGCTTGGAATATTTCTGGATCGGTATTTTGTAGCATTCAAAAAACTTTATGATATAAAATCATTATTTATTATTTTAATGTTTTTCTAATTTTATTCAATAATTTTTCTTGTTTTGATTTTATGTTTGTTTTTTTAGTTGAAAAAATTGACATTTTACTTCATATTGTTTATAATTATATATGTTTAATATTATTAATTTTGATTATTATGAGTGATTTCGAGTGTAATAATGATAGTTTAAATTTGAATGTAAATCATATGAAGTCGAAAAAAATTTGTGATGATATTTTTGATGTTGTTTGTAATGACTCTGATCGTCATAGCTTGTTTTGTTCTCCCGTACTAATGACTAAAGATATTATTGAAAATCATATGACATGGTTGAATT
>JAZUKX010000122.1:0-4530 GCA_045643505.1 Candidatus Absconditabacterales bacterium
AGCACAAGTAACTGCTTAGAATCTTTATTTTCAAGACTAAAACAACGAGTAAGAATTCATAGGTGATTAAAAAAAGAGAGAAAACTTAAATTAATAGATAGTTTTCTCTCAAAATAGCCACCCAAAATATGTAATTAACCCTAATTTGTGATCTTATTGAAAAATAAAAATAATGGATAGAAATCTATGAGCAACAGGTACAAATTGAAATTGAAGATATTATCAATGGTGAAATAATTTTTGATTTTTGCCATCTTGGTCATATATGACATGAGAATCAATAGATATTTCTAATAAGTGATATTGATCAAATAATTTTTATGCACGACCATTTTTTAGGAGTGGAGATTGAACGGTATGAGATGATTGGTTTACAGATTCTACTAACAGTTATAAGAATTTATGGTGATGATCTGATTCTTCTAATCCAGATACAGACAAACAATGACCATGTCCTTCTGGATATCATATACCAGATATAAAAGAATGGAACCGTTTATATGCAATGTATGCGGAACAAAATAATATAACACAATTAAATAGTCAGCAATCACTTCAATTTTTTACTAATGTTTTGCAATTGCCAGCATCTGCTCATTTAAGTGATGATACTGCAAATCTATATACAAGTGTTTGGGAATTAACATATTGGGCTGCTACAACAAATGATAATTATCAATGAGATGCAATACAGGTAAAAAATAATTCTGTATCTGTAAAAACATGATATGTAGTTACACATATACGTGCTCGTCCAATTCGTTGTTTTAAAAATTTAGAAAAATATATTATTACATTTAATCGTGGTGGATTAGATTATTCAACAAGTGAAATTAGATGGTGGGAACCTATTAATGAATCTTATAAACCAGAAGATTTAGAAAATGTTTATGAGACTTGGTACCAAGATGCAGATTTTACTATACCATTTACTTTTTCAGATACGACATACATAACATGAGATACAACAATATATTCTCAAATAACATGTAATCAGTCTGATTATGAATGGAATTGAACTACATGTGCTCCAGTTAGGATATTAACTTTTGATGCTAACTGATGAATACCAAATGTTTCATCAATAAGGATATGAGACTGAGCAATAGTAAATCTTTCTAAATATTTAGCTACAAAATCTTGACATGCTTTTGTTTGATGGAGTAGGTCAACAACAGATGTAAATATTCTTAATGAAATAACTATTACATGAGATACAATAATATATGCTCATTGGAAAAATGATTCTCGTATTTTTACAATTACATTTGTAGATACAGATTCAAGTGTATTGTATGTAATTACATGAAGTGTATGAAGTTCTGTGATAGTACCTACAGATCCAACAAAAAATTGATATATATTTCAATGATGGGATCAAACAATTCCATCAGTAATGCCAACAGAAAATATGACAATTACAGCAACATGGTCAACTTTATCATATAATGTAAGATTTGATGCAAATGGTTGAACTTTGTGAAATAATACACAAACACCAGTATCTTATAATTATTGAGAAAAAGTTACAAGGCCAACAAATAACCCGACAAGGAGAAATAATCAGACAAGACAAAACTATACATTTTATTGATGGTCAGAAAGTACATCATGTAATACATATTGGGATTTTTCAACCAATACAGTACAATGAGATACAACACTTTATGCATGTTGGTCTAATCAAACATCTCAACAAACAAATTATGTGATTACATTTAATTCAAATGGATGAACACCTGTAAATCCGATATATTGAACTAATTGATCAAACATTACAATGCCAGAAGATCCAACAAGAGATTGATATACATTTGATTGATGGTATAGTAATGAATGACTTACAACAGCATTTACAAGGACAAGTTTTAATCAAACAAATCGAACATTATATGCAAAATGGACACCCATAGTTTATACAATTACGTATGATTTAAATTGATGAATAAATTCTGAAGATAACCCAATTACATATACAATAGAGACACAAAAAACAAAATTTGCTAATCCTACTAAAAATAATGCAAAGTTTTGATGATGGTATGATTTAGATACAAATGAAAAAATAATATCATTTGGATGATGAATGAAATGAGATATTTCTATAAAAGCAGAATGGATTTATACAATTAATTTTTATGATTGAAATAGTTTATTAAATTCTATTACTTGAACATCAAATGATGTTATAATAAGACCAACAGATCCAACAAAACAATGATACAAATTTATATGATGGTATAATAATCCACAACATACAATATCTTATGAATTTTGAAATGTATTTACAAAAAATATGAATATTTATTCAGCATGGTTAGATGAAAATTTAATGATTGTGAAATTTGATACTAATTGATGAACAAATGTAAATTATATTACATGAACCGCTTGAACAGTAATTTCAGATTTACCTACTAGTACAAAGACATGATATGTATTTTCTGGATGGTATACGGCAGCATGATTAAAAGTAAATACAATTACATTGGATCAAGATATGACTTTATATGCTCATTGGCAAGCTACTTATCGTACAATTACATTCTTGGATACTGATTGAAGTGAGTTATACGTAATTACGTGAAGTGTATGAAGTACTGTGACAGCTCCAGTAAATCCAACGAAAGCTTGATATAGATTTTCATGATGGAATCAAATAATACCATCAGTAATGCCAAATGAAAATATGACAATTACAGCAATATGGTCAACTTTATCATATAATGTAAGATTTAATGCGAATGGTTGAACTTTGTGAAATAATACACAAACACCAGTATCTTATAATTATTGAGAAAAAGTTACAAGGCCAACAAATAACCCGACAAGAAATCAATATACATTTTTGTGATGGTACATAGACACAAATCATAATACTGTTTGGGATTTTAGTACAGATATAGTGACATGAAATATTACTTTGTATGCAGGTTGGGTTAGAAATAATTATAATACCTACTATACAATTACATTTAATTCAAATGGATGAACACCTGTAAATCCGATATATTGAACTAATTGATCAAATATTACAATGCCAGATGAACCGACTAGAGATTGATATACATTTGACTGATGGTATAGTAATGAATGACTTACAACAGAATTTACAAGGACAACATTTAATAGACAAAATTATACATTATATGCAAAATGGACACCGATAGTATATAATATTACATATAATCTAGGTTGATGAATAAATTCTGGGAATAATCCAAATACATATACAATAGAGACAGAAAAGACAAATTTTGCAAATCCTACTAAAAATAATGCAAAGTTTTGATGATGGTATGATTCAGATACAGATGAAAAAGTAATATCATTTGGATGATGAATGACTTGAAATATATCAATTTATGCGAAATGGATTCCAATCCCAGTATATACAGTATTATTTGATGCAGACTGATGAACAGAAACTGAGACACAAAATGTATATGAGAATGAATATGTAATAAGACCAGATGATCCGATAAAGAGTGGATATAGATTTTGATGATGGTACTTGTTATGAACAAATTTTTTGTGGAGTTTTGATTCAGATATAGTAGTATGAGATGTAGTATTGTACGCGAAATGGATAGATATTACTGCACCTACATTTGATCTTAGTAATAATAGTGGATATGAATGTAGTACATGAATAATGAGAATAAATAATGTAGAAGATAATGGAATATTAGCAAGTAATCCAATAAGTTTTGATGGGATACAATGGTGAATAGGAAATATGAAAGAAATAAAGCCAGAGAAATGAAATAGCACAAAAGTTGTAACATGATATGTTAGAGATGAAGTATGAAATATGACAACAAAAACAGCAACATATACATTTATAGATACATGAGTGACAGCAACATGATTTACAGTGAGAAATGTATGAAGTTGAATAAGTGTAAATTGGAAAGAAAACTCGAATGCGAATGAATGAGATTGTTGAGATTTTTATTTAACAGCAGAAGTTAAAACTCAATGAACAAAATGATTTTGCTCAATATCTTGAGATTATGTCGTTTATATTCCTAATGACTGAGAAAAATGAAATGATTTGTGTGAAATTAGAATACAAGATATGGAAAATAATAATGTAAATGTGACGGTTAATTTTACAGATATATTTAGTATAGAATGAATTTTGGATGCAAAAATATTTGCAACGGATATTAATTTAATATGAAGAATCTCAACACATATTCAAAATTTAGATTATATCTCTGATACGGGAGCTCTAACTATTATTGATCAGAAATGATTGGATGTATGACGATATACGATGATATCTATTTCGAATTTAACAGGAATCCTATGAATATGAAATTATATAGATAAATCAAACGTTTATATAAAATCAAATTCTGTATACACTATTTCATGAGATATAAATAATGATGTGAAAATCAATACATGATTATCAGAATTTGTAAATATTGGTTCACCGATATTGTATATGTATAGGAATTTATGACAAAATAATAGAAAAATATGAGAATATTGAAGTGATTTCACTATAAGGATAAATAT
>JAZUKX010000123.1:0-7545 GCA_045643505.1 Candidatus Absconditabacterales bacterium
AGATTGAGATACAAATAAGACAATAACAGTGACATGGAAAAATATAGATACAAAGAAGCCAGAATGTAGTATAAGTGCAAATACGACAAGTTGTACAAGTGGATGAATAACATTGAGTATGAATACGACATGAGCTACAAATTATAGTTGGACATGATTTAATAGTCTGGTAACAACAAATACAAATAAAGTAGTGAGAGCAAATTGAAATTATAATTGATATGTACAAGATGGAGCATGAAATACAGGAAGTTGTAGTATAAATGTAAATAATTATGATAATCAAGCACCAACAGTGACAGTAACAAATGTGACATGATATGAATGTGAAAAATTGACATGAAGTGTAAGTGCGAGTGATCCAAGTCCAGCATGTGGAAGTTTGAGTTATAGTTGGGATGGATGAAGTTATGGAAGTACGACAAGTTATGGAATAAGTCAAACTACAACATGAATACAGAATATAACAGTAAAAGTAAAGGATAGTGCATGAAATGAAACAACGGAGACAGTGACATATCAATGGTTTGATAAAGAGTTAACAATGACTTGAACATATGATTTATGACTTATCACATCATCGATTGTAATTCCAGATTTGGCAGCTCAAAATGTATTTAATGTGACATGATATGGAAGTTGTAAGAGTGTGACAATAATTACATGAGAATGTACAAATGCAACAATGTCATTGGATTGAAGTGATTTGACAATCATACCAAGTGATAATATTGAATGAACATGATCTTGTGAAGTGTATTTCACAGATGGAGATACAACGAAGACATGAACGATAAACTTTGAAGTAGACACAAAACAAATTCAATGTCTAGATAGTTGGAATAATGACAATTTCTTGAGTGGATGATTCTGGAGTAGTTATGATTGAAATAATCAGACATGACATCAGCAAGTAATCTGTGCATTGTATGGAAGTGGAGAATGAGATACTACAGCCTATACGAAATGATGGAGTGGATGGAATTGGTGAGAATCTTGTGATGTAGAGAATATGACAGTAGTAGAGGTTAGTTCATCGTTAGATAATATACAAGAAAATACAATATATATTGTTGATGGTGAAATAGTATGAGATAATTATGGACAGTTGAATATGGCAAGTTGTAGTGCCGTAATTGGTAGAGATGTGTATTATAATACTAATTGAATACAAATAAATTTCCGAGGTGTTAATAATAGTATATTAGATTCAATAGATGCTGGTTTTACAAATTCTTTTAGGTGATGAATATTCTTTCAAGAATCCAATAATAATACTTTAAATCATATAAAAAGTTATAATGGATGTATGTGAATTTCTTTGGTTCAAAGTTCAAATAATATGTTTAATAATATACAAACATATGATCATTTTTGTGATACTGCTGGTGGAGCTTGAATAGAATTATCTGAGGCTTATTATAATTCATTTAATAATGTACAGACATATAATAATGCTCAGAACTGAATTTATATTTTCTCAAATTCAAAAAATAATATATTTAACAATATCCAGTCCTATAATAATGGTTATGCATGATTTTATATAAAAGATTCTACAGGAAATATATTTAATAATGTAGAAGTATATAATAATGAAAAAGTATTACATATAGATGATTATGAATCAAATTCAGAAGTAAAATATTATTGAGAATTAAAAGTTTTTGCGAATGGAAACGATACCATCCCTACTTGAATGGTTAGTGCTACATCATCAAATAGTGTATGACGAACTGCATGACAGCGTAGTATACAATGAGTATTATCACGAGATATGATGACAAATCCGGCAGAATCTTGGTATGATACAGGCTCTTATTTGTTGGATTGGGATGATGATTTTTATGCTGCGAGATGAGTAAGATCTTTTGGATATGCAAATGATTATTCATATTGAAGTGGAATCAAGACACAGAAACAACCTGTTGCATGGAGTTGAAATACTTTGATAAATGTTTGAAATTTTGATAGTGGTAAATATATAGGATGAAATACTGAGAAAGTAGATGATTTTGTTTTTGAAGTGCCTGAGAATACATCAGATTATAATATATTAGTGACATGAAATAGTGATAATTATTCTGATTATTCTTATTCAGTATTTGGAAATATCAGAGAAAATATATTGTGAGAAGATATTGGAACTAGTATATGAATAGAATTAAGTGGAATAAATGGAACAAAGTATGTGATTTGACAAATATGGACAACAGGTCATTTTGCTACACATACTCAGCGTAGTTTGTCTTTGAATCACAGTGTAACATTCACATGAGAAGGATTTGGATTCACATGATGATTAGCTGAATGATATCAATGTACAACACATACATGATTTACAATAACATGAATATTTAGTGAAGCAGTGACAGGAGTAGAATTGACATGAAATAATGTAATAATAACAAAAAATAGTGAACAATGAACAAATGTCTATACATGGGAAGTAGAATTAATATGATGAACATGAGAGGTACGATTGACAGGAAATATTAGAGATTTGCATGGAAATGAGTTGAGTGGAGGTTATGGTAGTCATTATATTGTATGAAATTATGACAATGTTTGACCAGATGAGCCAATTTTGAATAGTCCATGAAGTTGAATTGTTTTTAGAATAAGAGATATTAATTTTGAGTGGACTAGTGGTGATAATATTACATGATGTGCAGGATGGAGTGGATATATTTTCCAAATAAGTACTTGAGCTGAAGATTCTTTTGATTTAAATATTATATGAAATAGGACGAGAATTTTAACGTGAAAAGCTATTTCAGAAGTTTGATTTGAAAATGGAACATATTATTGGAGAGTGATATCTCAAGATAAAAATGGAAATGAAAGTGTAAGTGAGATTCGTAAATTTATGGTAGAATCAAGTTGAGCATCATGTGTTATAAGTCAACCAGAAAATTGTTCAAAAACATGAGTGGTGACTATAAAAGATAATTCTGATCGTGTGATTAAATCAATAACTTGATCTGATTTGACTTGGTTGTCAGGAGATGATTCAAAAGTGTGGACAGCGGTAGTAGAGTGAAAAACAACATTATCATGAATAATTATTGAATTGTCAGATTGACAGACATGAATGTGTAGTGAATTAACGACAAGTAATTTAGATAATACAGAACCAGAAATTAGCGTAACAAATGTAACATGATATGAATGTGAGATGATTACAGGAATTGTCGTAGCTCAGACATGAGAAAGCTGTGGAAAAACATGATTAGATTCATTTAGTTATAGTTGGAGCGGATGAGTCTTTACAGGAACAGAGTATGGAATATCTAATAATATAACATGAGAACAAACTTTGTCTGTGGTAGTATCAGATAGTGTATGAAATACTATTACAACAGGTGTAAATTATACATGGTTAGATACATGAGTAGTATTAATGGAAAATAAAACATGAATAACTATCCAAGAAATTTTGACATGAAATTATGTGGGTGAAAGTGGTTTATTTGAAATTTTTGAACCAACAGAATGAGCATGTAATACATGATTGATTACAATCAGTACGTGAAATTGTTATCTAAGTGGACGTCGTGATTTATTTACGGAAGTGGAAGTTTCTTTGACATGAAATAATACAAAATATCAAATAAATATAGATGGACAAGTGGAATGATATTGATATTGTGAAGTGCTATTTAATGATGATGATGGAAATACAGCTACATGAAAGATTAATTTCTATGTAGATACTAGAAATTGTCTAGATGAGCGAGATAATGATCATTTCTTGATTCCTGATTTCTGGTGAATGGTACATAATGATAATCAAGTAATCTGTGCATTGTATGGAAGTGGAACACAAGATCCACAGACAGCATATACGATGTGATGGAGTGGTTATGATGGTACTCAATGTAGTGGATTTGATGAAATGAATGTAGTACGAACTGATAATTTGCCATCAAATTTGAGTGAAAACACAATATATGTATTAACAGAATCATGAACAAATATATCAAGTACTATAGAAATGCCAAATTGTACGGCAATTGTAAGTAATATGGTTGATGGATATGATACAGTATTGTATAGTGAAGATCAATTATCTGGTATGATTTCTTTGTCTGGACAATATGGAATATTGGATAATGTTTCAGTAGATGGAAGAAATAAATTTGAATGAGATAGTCACAATAGAAATGATTTGTGAATAATTTTGTCATGAGCAGAAAATAATACATTCAATGTAGTGAAAGTGTATAATAATGCATGAGATGGTATCAAAGTAGTAAATTCTCAGTTGAACTTGTTGAATAATCTACAATTGTATGCAAATGCTGGTGCTTGAATTGAAGTGTCTGAGTGATCTATACATAATTCAGTAGATAACTTGCAGTCATATAGAAATGGTACATGAGTATTTATGGTAAATGTAAATGAAAATGCAGTAAGTAATATGAATATATATAATAATAATCGATGATTATTTATTACATGAAATTCAAATAATAATGTGGTTAATAATTTGAATTTGTATTATAATAGTGGAACATTTGCTTATTTGACATGAACATGAGTTCCTAACAAAACATATCTAAATCTATACGTTTCATCTTGATTAAATAATACGTATAGTGGTTATTTGAATATAGCACCTAATGCACAAGTTTATGAATATGCCAACATGGATTCATGATCAGATGAACGTTATTCTTCGTATTTATCTGGTAATGAAAGGATTGTAACTAAAGATATAAGAAAAAATATTGAAAAATGTTATTGTGTTGATAGGGCTTATGTTAATTGGACTACGGAATCTAGCTGTAATAATGATTGTAATAGCCTTTATAATGTATCTTGAAACCATTACGAAGGAATGAGTTGGGTAGTAGATGGTAATAAAATTTATTATCTTTTAACAGGATGAACTTTGTCATATACCAATAATTATAGTATAGAAACTATCACAAATCCTAGAAATTTATGAGATACTTATTTATACAATTGGACAGCAGGAATATGATTTTATTGAAATGTATGAGTAAATAATAAAATAGATCAATATTCATATGGAGTGAATATGACTAGACAGATAAATCCTGTGATATGGAGTGGAGATAATTGGTCTGAATGATGAAAAGTAGCAACTTGAAATTATATCTGATCAAATGTACCTAGAATACAATGAAATTGGCCTAATACAAAAATTACAAAAGTAGAGTATATATTTACATGAAGTAGTAATGATACTGGTTTGGTGGATACATTTGAGTTGTTGGGATGAGATTTACTATATCCATATACATGATTACAATTTAGATCAAGTTGGAGTGATTCGAGTTATAGTCCTTACAAATTTTATAAAGAAACAAAATTGACAGGGGAAATAAATACAGATATTACAGTGTATTTGAATACATGAACACAAGGTGTATCTTATAGCTATGTGCCACAATATTATGGTGAGCATTATTTTGCTACACACTATTGAGTAGATACAGTGTCTGTTGAGGCACCAAGAATAACATTTAGTCCAATAACAGATAATACAACATGAAGTAATCAAAAACAAACTTTGGCAGATGGACTTCAAATATCAAAGTATAGTGATGCAAGATATTGTGTAAGTTCTGGAACTGTAAATATGACATGAATATGGACAGGTTTCTATGAATATATGACATGATTTACAAGTGATGATTTAATTTTGTCTGGAATGCTTTTGGAAACGTTAACTTTTGAGAATAAATCAAATCCAAAAGTTTCATGAAATATTTGGACATGGACATTGACTTGATTGACAGAAAATGTTTGGGCTAGTCTGACTGTAAGTGGATCTACAGCAGAAGATGCGACAGAAATACAAAATGTACAAAATAGTATTCAGTATTATTATGATACAACAGGTCCAGTAATTTCTAGTGTTGCTTGAATTAATATATATGAATGTACAACATGAACAGTAACAATGTCAGCTAGTGATGCATGTTATGTCAGTGGATACATGTTTACTTGATTTGTATGACAGGATTGGACAACTTCTTATTCATTGACTATTAGTAGTGGAAATATTTGAAGAACTTGAAATATACAAAAATCTTTGACTGGGTACACTCGTGATTGGTTGGAATATGAGACAGAGACTTGAATTACGATTACGATAAATAATATCGAACCAACTGTGACAACTGGAAATGTTTCGACATGATTTGATAACTGAACATGGTCTGGAAATTTGATTGATATTTTTGGAGTAAGTGAATGAAATTGTGGAACTGGAGATTTGTCAGCAACATGATTGGTTTGTGATGGAATGTCTTGAGGCTTAGATGGAAATAATTTATTGGTAGAATGGTCTACAACTAATGCTACAACATCATGATATTGTGAAGTAATGATTGTCGATAATGAGTATACATCAGAGAATACTGGTAGTTTTGCTACTTGAAAAATAGAATTTACGAGAGATGTTACTATTTCATTTAATTCATGAAGTGTACAAACATGATATGAATGTGAATATACAACATGACATGTAGACTTTATATTTGCTGGATGAGATATTACATATCAATGGAATGGAACAACTTGATGAGCTGTTTATGCGTTAAAAGGGGATAATGTAACATGATATAATGTAAATGTAACATGATGTGTTTCAGACATTTGTACTACATGAACTTTGTATTATAGTTGGAACGATACCTGAGTACAGTTGTCTAGCTGAGAGATATCAGTATGAGAATTGACATGAGAGTATATAACAACGACATGAGATTTGATTGATTTATTCTGAGCTAGGGAGTGAAAATGTGGAAGTGGAACAATCACAGTGACAACATGAAATTGTGAGAATGCAACAATAAGTATTTCAGATTGAAATGTTACTATCAGACCAGTGGTTGATTTGGATGGATGAACAGGATATTGTGAAGTATTATTTCATGATAATGATGGTAATAATGCAACGTGAAAAATTTCATTCTGAGCAGATACATTAGTATGGCACTGTCTGGATAATTGGGATAATGATAAATTTTTGGATAGTGGATTCTGGAATAGTTATTCATGAGAAAATAGCATAGTATGAAGATCTCAAGTAATATGTGCATTATATGGAAGTGGAAATGGAGATCAGACAGCTTATACTCTATGATGGAGTTGATATGATGGAAGTCAATGTAGTGGATTGAGGATGAAAGTAGTGTATACATGACAGATGGAATGACAAATGCAAGAAAATACAATCTATGTGCTTACATGAGAAGAAATGGCAATGAATACTACAATTACATGAGCAAGATGTAGTGCCATAGTAAGTAGAAGTGGAACAACGATATATAGTGAAAATAAATTAAAATATCAGGTATATTTATATGATAAGTCGTATGAGATATTTGATAATATTGGCATAGATTGAAATAATATAACAACTTTTTGATTTGCTGTAATGTGAAATAACATTACATTAAATAACTTTTTATCATACAATTATACATGAGAAGGTCTAGATATATATAAATCTAGATATTTTATACTAAATAATTCACAAATATACAATAATAGTGGATGGTGAGT
>JAZUKX010000124.1:0-6542 GCA_045643505.1 Candidatus Absconditabacterales bacterium
CTATTATATATTTTTTTTATAGAAAGTAAATAGATAAAGATAAAATAATAGAAAATGACATTTTAATTAAAAATATTCGTAATCAAATTTTTGCATTTTTTTTTGAATTTGTGTATAATAGTTGTGAAAAACTTTTTATTACTAAAAATTTAATTTAATGGAACAACAAGAAACAAAAAAAGTTCGTACAACATGAGAAAGTATATTTATTGCACTTTTAGTTGCTTTGATTTTAGAGATTTTGTTATTAGTTGGATGAAAAGCGTATACAATAGTCCAGCAACAAAGAGTAGATCACAAAACTCATCAATTACAAGAGAGACAAGAAGCACTAGCATCATATGAAAGTGCAATAGAGTATGATAGATTTATTGCAGTAAAAGATTTAGAAGAAAAAAGTATCACTATGCCATGGTTTGAGCATATACCAAAGATTTTAGCGATGTTTCAAGATTTGAGAGAACTTTGATCTGATTCAAGTAGGATAACTTTATCTGATTTTAAAGTCAGTCTAGAGGAAATATCTTTGAGATGAACAATTTCATCATTGAAAACATTGTATTATACTTCAGAATCTGGTACATTTAAAGCCTTATTGGATAGGTTTGAAGAATTGGATTTTATAAAAGATATGAAAATCAAATCATATGAAAAAGTTGATTCAAATGATTTTGAATTTATTTTAAATGCTAATGTGGTTACAAATGAATAATAACGAAAATGTATTAAATAACTTAATGGGGAATAGTAGTTCTCAGACACCACAATCGCCAAATGCTGTGCCAACTTGATCAGAAGATGAAGTCCTAATTACAGCAGCAAGAGTGGTATCAATTAGATATAAAGTATATATCGCTATAATAATTTTGTTGATAGTGATAGTTTCTTGTAGTTTTATTACACCATTGATTGACAATATTAAAGCAAAAAATCAAGAAATGGATGATATTCAACTAAAAATAGAAGAAATGGAGGCTAAAGAACTAGAATATCAGAGAAATAGAGAATTGGTCGATCAGATTTCAGAATTAGATCCAATTATTGTATCTTGTGTAAATGAATGAAAATGATGTAGAGAAGTCCCAGAAATTTTACAAGAAAATGATAATTTCAGTATAGCTAGATCTTACATCTTATTGTGAGATATGGAAGATAATAAAATGGAAATAAATGAAAAAAGAATAATCAAAAATATTGATTCATTTTTGTTAAAAGATTTTTGAGATATTGATAATTCTGATTCGGAATCGATGTTGGGTACAAAAAAAGAAAAATCACAAGATGCTACAGAATCGTGAGATAAGCCAGATTCTCAAGTAGATTCAGAATCTAATACAGACGAGGAGGAGTCCGAAGATCAAGATAATGCAGTAGATGGAGAAAATTCAGAGGATGATACACAAGAAGATCATATCATAAAATTATGAGATAAAAACGGAGTAATCAATAGAATTTTGATATGAGATAAACAAAGATTTAATGATACATTATATTATGTGCCAATTGAATTATCAATTACTTTTGAAAATAAAGATTGATTATTATCTTTTATCAATAATGTAGAAAAAAGAGTCCCAGAGGAAACGGATTTGCGTTTATTATACAAAATATCAAAAATTGCATATGATGTTGTAAATTATGAGGAAGAACAAGAAACAACAATCAATATGTATTTGTATTATTACGAAAAATAATTTAATTCTTATTAGAATTTAAATGGACACAAAAACTGACAATAGCATATATAAAAATTATAAAAGACACTCAATAGACAAGACTATTGTAGAATTCTTACAAACTAGAGATAGGACAAGTTTTTGAAATTCTGACAAAATTTTCTTTTTCAAAGAATTAGCATATATGCTAAAGTGATGAGTATGATTGATCCAAGCTATCAAGACAATTCGTCAGTGATCTAATGATTTTGCTATCAAAGAAATATCAGATTGTGTAAATAAGCACCTATCTATGTGACATAGTTTATCTTATGCATTGAATAGATTGCCAGATTATTTTGATGAATGAGATGTGAATATCATCAAAGCATGAGAAAAATCGTGAAGTTTGGTGACTGTATTAGAGTCATTAGCTCAAGAATATGAATATATGTCAGATATCAAAAATAAATATATTTGAGCATTAATATATCCAATTATATTAGTTGTGATTGCTATCGTTGCAGTTATTGCTTTGTTTGGATTTGTTTTACCGCCTGTATTTGATATTGCAGCATGATTTTCATCTGCAGAATTACCATTTTCTACAAGGATATTGAAATGACTTTCAGACTTTTTAGTTAATGGTCGGAAAGTGATCATAGCTGTTATATGAGTAATAGGATTATCATTGCGAGTATATTTGTCATCAGAAAAATGAAAAAAAGTTTGGTTTAAGTTTTTGATATGATTACCATTGATTTGAGATATGACAAAATACTATTATCTAATCAAATGGTGTAGATATATGAGACTTATGTTGATTTCTGGAATGAATTATGTAGAAACATTTAAGACACTTAGAGATGTGCTTAGGATACCTATGTATCAGGAATTGATAGAAAGAGTGTTAGCTTGACTCCAAAAATGAGAACCGATCTATTCAGCTCTAAAATGAGAAGTAGACTTGATACCAAGTAATGTTGTTGTATTGATTAAAGTATGAGAAGAGACTGCAAATCTACAAAATTCAATTGGAAATATCCTGACAATATACAAAGAAGAACTGGATAGTACAATAGATAGGATCTCAAAAGTGATAGAACCAGTGATGCTTGTATTCATCTGAGCATTAGTAGCATTAATCGCTGCATGAGTGTTTGGAATTATATATCAAATGATGGATTGAATCTAATTTTAATAATTTTAAATAAATGAAATCAAAAAGTGCTTTTACAATCATAGAGATGCTAATTGTAATATGTATTATTACTATCATTTTATGATTCACAATGAGTTTTAGTGGTGGTCGTATCCAACTCCTAAATAGTAAAAATATGAAAGAGGAGTTTATCTCAGCATACAATGACCAACTTTCTATGGTAATGAATTCTAATTATTATTGAGAACATGCTTATGATCGCCTAAATCTTACATTTTCTAACTGATGAAGCGGATTTTATTATGAATATACTAATAATTCAGATTCTATTTATTCTGGATTTACCAATGTTATGTGAGTAGAATTATCCAATTTCTTCATAGAAAATGAATATTATAGTGATCCACAAAATATTAGATCTAGTACTTGAAATATAGTCATACAATTTTCTCCATATCAAATTTGATGTGAAATTAACAACCAAACAGGTAGAAATTGAATAATAAAAATATCTGTAAACAATAAGAGAGAAGATGCGTGTTTTAGGATAAAACCTACTATTTGAAGATTAGAAGAATGTGAATGCTCAGATTGTTGAACAATAAGAAATAATAATCAAGTCTCCCAAAGTCAAACCCAAAATCAACAGAAATAATTATTTTTTGATTATTTTGTCAGTGAAAAGAATTCCATCCAAATGGTCTATCTCATGCTGAATTATCACTGCATTATAATCTTTTAGCTTTTTAGTTTTTTTATCTCATTTCAGAGTAGTAAATTCTACTGTGATATTTTTGTGTCTTTTTACATCTCATTCTATCCCTGGTACAGATAGGCATGCTTCTTTACCAACTATCATTTCTTGGGATTTTTCAGTAATTATAGGATTAATCATAGCTGTTTCGCTTGCTAATTCTGGTCATTTTTTTGTTTCTTTTCGTGATGTGACTACTATCATTCTGATATTTTTTCATATCTGTGGAGCAGCTAAACCAACTCAATCGTTTTCATACATCAAAGCAAGCATATCATCAGCTAGATCCGCTAATTCAGGAGTGATTTTTTTTATTTCTTCAGATTTTGATCTCAAAATTGGATTCCTATCTCATGTTTCAATTTTATAAAATTTTGATATTTCTGATTTCATATATTTATTTTTTATCGCTATAAATAACTATTCAATAATGAAAAATATGATTTTTTCAAGTGAGAAATAAAAATAATGCAAATTTTTTGAAATTTATTTTTTATCAAAATTTTATCATTTTTTCTTGAAAAAAGATTACTATTCGTTATATTTTTGTCGCAAAATTTTTGTAATTTTTTTAATATTTTAAATAATTGTAGAATGGCAAATGAAACACCTTTGGAAAGGGTAAGAAACATTGGTATCATGGCCCACATTGATGCCTGAAAAACTACTGTTAGTGAGAGAATTCTTTACTATACAGGTAAAAAACACAAAATTTGAGAAACTCATGACTGAGCTGCAGACATGGATTGGATGGAACAAGAAAAAGAAAGATGAATTACAATTACATCAGCTGCTACTACATGTTTTTGGCATGATCATCAAATCAATGTCATCGATACACCAGGACACGTAGACTTTACAGTTGAGGTAGAGAGATGTTTGAGAGTTTTAGACTGAGCTGTTGCAGTATTTGATGGATCTCAATGAGTAGAACCTCAATCAGAAACAGTTTGGAGACAAGCTGATAAATATGGAGTACCTAGGATGGCATTCGTAAATAAAATGGATAAAATGTGAGCTGATTTTTTTATGTCTGTAGATAGTATCAAACAAAAATTGACAGACAAATGAGTAGTAATAGAATTCCCATACGGAGCAGCATCAGATTTCAAATGAGTTGTAAATCTATTGTCTATGAAAATGTACACATTTGAATGAGAGATGTGAATTGATGTAGTAGAACATGAAATTCCTGCAGAATTACAAGCTACAGCAGAGGAATATAGAGAAAAAATGATAGACGCAGCATCTTCTTTCGATGATGAATTAGCAGAATTGTATTTGGAATGATGAGAAATATCAAATGATTTAATTATAAAAGCTATCAGAAAAGGAACAGTATCAAATCAATTATATCCTATTTTCTGTGGTACAGCATTGAAAAATGCGTGAGTTCAATTACTTTTGGATTGAGTTTGTAATTTCTTACCTAGTCCATTAGATAGAGAAACTATTGTTTGAACAGATCCAGATCATCCAGAAAAAGAAGTAATTAGAAAACCTTCTGATGCAGAACCAGTTTCCGCTATTGCTTTCAAAATAGCTACAGATCCATTTGTGGGTACTTTGACCTTTGTTAGAGTATATTCTTGAGTTATTAGATCATGAGATACTTTATTAAATTCTGTTACAGGACAAAAAGAAAGAGTTTGAAGGTTGCTTTTGATGCATGCAAACAAAAGACAAGAAATTTCAGAAATACATGCTGGACATATCTGTGCATTTTTGTGATTAAAAGATACAAGGACATGAAATACTCTTTGTGATATGAAAAATCCTATCGTATTGGAAAAAATGGAATTCCCAGAACCAGTTATCAATATTTCAATAGAACCAAAGACAAAATCAGATCAAGAAAAATTGTGATTAGCTTTGTCTAAATTGATGTATGAAGATCCTTCTTTCAAAGCTTATTCAGATGAAGAAAGTGGTCAAACAATTATAGCTTGAATGTGAGAATTACACTTGGATATCATTGTAGATAGATTAAAAAGAGAGCACAAAGTAGAAGTAAATACTTGAAAACCACAAGTAGCATATAGAGAAACAATTATGGCTGATAAAGTAGAGTGAGTTGGTATTTTCAAGAGACAAACATGAGGACGTGGACAATATGGACATGTTGAATTGAGACTTGAAAAAATTGCAGACAAAAATTATGAATTTGTATCAGAGATCAAAGGTTGAGTTATTCCAAATGAATTTATACCTGCTATAGATAAATGAGCAAGAGAAACAATGGCTCAATGAATTTTAGCTGGATATCCAATCATCAATTTGAGAGTAGTTCCATTCTTTGGATCATATCATGATGTGGATTCTTCAGAAGTATCATTCAAAATCGCTACATATAGAGCGTTTAGAGAAGCTTTCTCAAAACCAGAAGCACAAGCTTGTATTTTGGAGCCTATAATGGATGTAGAAGTTACTACTCCAGAAGAATATATGTGAGATGTTATGGGAGATTTATCATCTAGGAGATGAATGATTCAATGACAAGAACAAAGATGAAATGCTACAGTAATCAAATGTAAAGTTCCTTTGGCTGAGATGTTTGGTTATGCTACAGATTTGAGATCAAATACTCAAGGTAGAGCTAGTTACTCAATGCAATTTGGAAATTATGAAAGAGTTCCAGAAAATATTTCAAGACAAATTATCGAAGAAAGATCTGGAAAAATCAAAGCTATGGATGCTGAATAATATTATCTAAAAATACAAAAAATCGTGGGTAGAAATATCTGCGATTTTTTTTAAAAAGTCAAGAAATATTTTTGAATATAAAACTAAATTCTTGCAAAATAAATTAATTAAGAGTATAATTAATGTGAGCTAAATTTGATAAAATTTAGCATAAAATATTTTATATTTGTATGAAATTGCTTTTACTGTGATGGTAGACATTAGACATAGACACAAAAGAGTAGTCAATCATATCAGGAAACATCATAAAAAATATCTGGTATGATGA
>JAZUKX010000125.1:0-7334 GCA_045643505.1 Candidatus Absconditabacterales bacterium
ATAAATACATTCCGAAGTATGGAATATATATATCTTTTGCTGATGTTCAAGCTGCCATAAGCTTAAACCAATTCTATGATCGTATTCGATATCTAAATACATAGCAAGATCTACCAGATCTTCTACACGGAACAAATCATCAGCATTAAGCACGTCAAGTAAGTTTTTCTCAAACTTAGCTTTATATCTTTTACCCCAAGTCTTTGTTGCTTCTGGTAGATTCTTTACTTGTATTTTATACCATTCATTAATCATTTAATTCTTCTATTTCTTTTATCTTTATTGGTACTACTATAAGATCTATTTGATCTCTTATACTATAATATTCTTTATATGATATATCTATATTCATTCTATTTGTTTTATATTTATTCTCTAGATATATCCAAGTTAGGTTATTCCGTATCGGTTCGCTCATCATTCCGAATTCGTCAGAAGTCGAAATCGATCGCTCCGCTCTCTCTCTATCTTTATATAATTCTGTATGACTACCTAACTCATTTAATGTATGATATTTAGTTACAAATAATCCAGTATTTTGCTCTTTAATTGCGTATAAAATCACTCTTTGATATTCTCC
Organism: Candidatus Absconditabacterales bacterium; assembly: GCA_045643505.1. Classification (GTDB taxonomy): domain Bacteria; phylum Patescibacteriota; class Gracilibacteria; order Absconditabacterales; family Absconditicoccaceae; genus JALOAF01. The sequence continues at coordinate 581 of JAZUKX010000125.1, forward strand.
TATTAACTTGTATTAAACTCTTAAATTTGACCCCTTAGAACTAACTTTTATGACGTTTTCTTAGTTCTTTTTCCAGTAGTATTTTGTTTATCAAAATCAATACCTAATTTCTCACAACATTCTCTACATAATTTCCACTTTGGTGGTCGATCTTTACATTTAGTTTTATCCACATCTATCCAACAATTATTACATTTAGGACAGTAATGTACTACATAAGTTTTACCTTTTCTCTTAGCCATTACTTAACCTCCTTGATCTTTTGCAAAATTTCATAGCAAACAGTATTACCACAAAAAGTTAAATCACAACGTCTGCATAATTCTTTTTGAAGTTTCTCAATCTCATTAAGACATTTTACTATATTTTTTATTTTGCATTTACTTTCATTACATTCATATGCTCCACATATTGAACACACGTTATCATTACTCATCTTCTTCTTCCTCACAATCATCATTTAGATATTCTTGAAAGAATCCATAACCTCCAGCTCTCTCTTGAGATGCTTCTTCTTCTTTCTCTGCCTGTTCGACCATAGCATTATATTCTTCTATACATTCAGAGATTGCATTAAATTGTTCCATATCTAATATTACATAATTCTTTTTAAAATAGAATATCGCACCTCCGACTAGAATTATAGTATTAATAGCCAATAATAAATTTGTTAAACTAATCATCATAACGATTCCTCCTTTAAAAATAACTATCTAATAATATTATAACATAAATAAATGGGGTTTTTCAACAGAACCCCTTAACTGTTTTAAAATTATTAATCCTTTATTAATTGCCAGATATATTTATCATGAAGCTTACTATAAATAGATGTTCCTTCTAATAATATAGTATTAATTCCAAATTTATCACTATTTGATGGTAAGTAATAAGTGTGTCCACCAAACGTGTTAGAATTAATATCACTATTTCCTAAATTAGTGATAGAAGATGCATCAGATGAACTAGTATAATGAATTACTGGCTCATTATCATTAACTTGAGTGGTAATTTTTAACGTGCTATCATTTTCAAATTCATAAATAATATCAACTATATCACCAATATTAACATTAACAGGATCAGCATTTTTCCATATATCACAAGTGTAGATAACCCAAAAAGTTCCATAATAACCACTAACATAAGGTTTATTAAAGTAAACTCTATAAGATGCATAAGAAGAATATGGATTAGAATCTTTTTCATCTCTAGCACACACCATAAATGAGTTATATTCATCTACACCTAAGGCGGTATGTGGTGTATCATGTTGATCTTCAATTACAAATCTTTGTCTATAAATTAAGTCTTTAAACTTAAATTGATATACAGTAGAATCAGATTTATAATTAAATATCTCTCTAACATTTAAGTCTTGAGGATTATCATCATCATAAAAATGATAAGGTTTTATACCACCAATATAAGTTACTCTATCACCATTTGATTTATTACCTTTAATCTTAATACCTTTTATTCCTTGATATTCAGTAGGTATAGTGTTTAAATATACAGTTTTTGTATTGTATAAATCTCCACTAGTAGAACCTCCTCCACCACCAGATATTTCAGCTATTTTATCTGCATATTTTCTGAAAGGAAGGGAGGTAGCTACCTCCACTCCTTTATCTATAATAGCTTGTTTAATTAGATCTTTAGTTTCGGAAAGATATGTTAATTTTTCTGTTATAGTTTCTGGAATTACGATAGTAGATACTAATTCAAATTTATAACTACCATCAGTATGTTCTAAAGAAAATTCTTTAAGATCTGAAGTAAATCTACCATATCTACCTATTGCCATCATACAATTAGGTATAGGTTCAGTACTATTCATAGTGAATTTACTACTTATGCTACCATCTTTATATTCGACATAAGCGGTATATACGCTACCATCCCATTCTAATATAAAATTGTTTTGTTGATTAGCCGTATAAGTCATACTAATATCTGTAAAGCTAGATCCATTACCTACAGCACATATCATTCGACCTTGACTTCCACTCCAGTAAAAATTTAATCCAGAAATACTAGCAAAGCTTCCATTCATTGACCAAGTTAAATTACCAGAACCACTTAGTGTAGAAAAGTTTATTTTAAACTTAAATGGCTTACTGAAATCTAATAATTGCGTTGATGGAGTTCCAATATAATTACTATTATTATCTAATGTAAGTATATAATCTTCACTAATAGTTGGAGTACCAATTTTATCAAAATGTTCTATATAAGTAACCATTATGCTATACCTCCATTATCATAAGATCCATTAATATTATCTATCATAGCCATTATATTATCTAATCCTAATGCGGCTTTAATAGCATTTATATCAACACTTAATCTATTAATTTTACCAGCCTTACAATTAAGTTTTATATTAAATTTACCCCATCCAGCATATGTTGTAGGTTCTACTCTAATATACTTAAAGCCCTTTTTAACTTCAGCTGTATCTAAGTTAAAGGCAATTAAACTTTCAGCATTATCGAAAGGTACAGTATATTCCCAATTAGTATTATCGTTAGAGAATAATACATTACCAGTTCCAAATCTTTCAGAAGTACTTTTAAAATTAAAATCTATAGATTCAACCAATAAAGGTTCTGGAGAATAGTAAGTTATATATCTTCCAGTTTGTTGAGTTCCACTAAATCCAGCGAATGTATTAACATTACCATCAAAAGCTTGATATGGGTAATAACCAGATTCAAAGCTATCAGCTTGACAAGCTGGAGTATTTCCACCCATAGTACCATTTTGTGTTAAAGTTACGAAATCTCCATAGATATTATCATCTAATATTAATCCATCTCCAATGTCGTATGAAGTTCCTTTGCTAACAGCTTTTAACACACCGTTATCAGATACGATAGTGTCATTATCAATTCGAGCTGAAATTTGATGCTCTATAGTAGTCGTATTAGTTTTAGCTATATACATATCTTCAGCTTTCATCTTAGCTTCCATTATGTCAAAACTCCAATAAGAACCAGCATGAATATTAGCTCCAGATACAAACTCTATATCATTTCTGAATTGTTCTTTAGTAGTGGTATAAATCAAACCATTATCCAAGTTTGTTATAATCGTAGTGAATGATCTATTTGCACTATTCCATATACCTTCAACTTGTACTATAGAACCTTTAGAAATATCTAACCCCATATTTCCAATATAAACTCTATTAAAGAAGTAAGATTGTGTCTGAGTATCTGGAGAAAATAAACTACCTTCTATATAACCACCATTATTTAAACTAACTCTATACCCTTGTAAGTAATCTGTAACTGTATTTCTTGTATTTCCAAAGTTAAAATCAACCCAGCAATTATAACTAGTAGTAGTATTACCAAATTCAAATTTAAACTTCATATACATATCATTATCAGATATAAAACCAAATGGAGTATCTGTAACCTGATATATTTTATTTTGATTATTAGGGAAAGATAAATAAGATCTAGAGTTTACTAATTCTTGATATGATTCAGTATATGGAAAAGCACCTATACTTACATCTTTTATAGAAATACCATCAGTAGCTATCAGTTTATCTTCTTTTTTATCAATACCTACGATATCTCTAACAGTTTGTTTACCAGTTTCGGTAAAGTTAGAAGCATTAACGTCTAACCTAGATGAGATACCTACATCATCCATACCTTGCCATACAAGAACATTAGCTACTGTTAAATCATAATCATTAAGATTTAGACTACCTTTAAATGGATGTCCTGAACTAGATATAGTCATTGGTTTAGATGCTATAGGTTGATCTGATGTAACTATAATTTCAGGTAGCCATTCTTGTTTATCTGTAGAAATACTTAATAAATATTGAGTACCACTAAATGATAATCTATAATAGTATTTAGTGTTAGGTTCTATATCACTCATTGATAGGTGTTCACCTAAATCAAATGAAGTACCATTAGTAGATAATGCTAATACTAATCTACCACTTCTTACAGCTAATGCTACTGAAGCTAAACTATCAATAATATTTTGTTGAGTAGTTACATCTGAATCAGTATCAAACGATCCATTTAATAACCAAGTTCTACCTTCAGTTTTAAATTCAAATGGGAATCTTAAATAATTCGTTGTGCTAAAGTTAGAAATTTGTCCGTTATTAATAGTAGGATCACCTTCTATTGTAGCGTTAGGGAACTTATAAAGTTGTAAATCTTCAACTTTAGATTGTAGTTCGTTAATATCTACAGTAGTTTGTAATTTACCTTCTTCATTAACTTCAATAGTAACATTATCTACTTCTGGAGCTGAACCACCGCCAGTACAATTAAATGTTATAATACCATTATAAACATCTTTAGTGATCTCCATATTAGTACCAGCTTTAATAGTTTTAAATGATACTATAGGATCAGGTTGTTCACCATAACCGTATTCAAAACATACTTGTCCATATACTGCTTCACCATTAGATGCTATAAATTTCTCAACTGGTAATGATAAATTCTGAGTATAGAATTCGTCACCATTTGATGCTGTTCTTTTAGATGAAGAATACCCCCATCTTGTAGGATTATTAACATATAGCTTACCTTGAGAATTCTTTTTAATTGTATCGTTATCTATCTCTACGCTAGAACCACCACCTACAGCTGATATTTTACCATCAGAATCTATAGTTATAGTAGTTCCATCAGGTTGAACTAAACCTAAGTTTTCAGTAGTAGCTACTTTAACTTCATCTTCTAATGCATTTAATCTACCAGCTATACCATTAACTTCATTACCTAATTCTCCCACCAAATCGGAAGTTTTAGATGATGAATAAACTTTATCCGTAGCTGGGTTTTCATCATCAATAATAGCTCCACCACTAGCTGTGGAACTAATTTTAATACCATTAGTAGTTTGTTCTACTATAATATTATCACCTTGTTCTACAGTATCTTGAGATAATATTTTTTTATAATCATTACCTTTTTTAATAGAAGGAACATCACCTTCAAATTTAACACCATATCTAGCCGATAAAGTTAAACCATTAATACCAGTAGTATTACCAATTAATAAATCTGTTATTCCTAATGGATTTATTCTTACAACATCATTATTGCCTGTTAATTGTACTGATGCACTTCCATTACTAATAGTTGCATTTTTAAAAGTAACCTGATCAAAGTTTTTAAACCCTGATACTTGTTGGTTTGTATCTAAAGTTACAAAATTATTACTAATTGATGAAATTTGACTTTGTAATGCTGCATCTTGAATTTCTCTTTCTCTACGTTCTGCATCAATTGCAACTTGTTGTTGGTTATCTGCATTTAATCTTACTTGAGATTCTGTAGTTAAATCTTCTTTAACTCTATTTAATTCAGCTCTTACAGCATCCAATGTAGCTGAGTTAAAAGTAATTTCAGTTTTAGATGTTTGTTCATTTTGAGTAATATTTAATGAACCATCTGGACTTACAATTAAATTAACTAAATTGTCAGCAAATAAAGCTGGAGTAACTATAGTATTTTCACTAAAAGCTTCCATATCGCTTGTACTTGCTAATCTAGCACCACCTACAGCTTCGCTTGTAGCTTGATCTAAAGCCCCAGTATAAGCTCTACCAGATTCTTTATCGAATCTTAGGTAAGTACCATTAGGATCTGTTATATCAAAATAATCAGAACCTCTTAAATTATCAGTAACAAATTCATCAAATTCGTTAATGATTTTTAACCTATAGTCAGTTAAAGTATTAACTTCTTCTACTATAGATGGAGAAAATCCTGTTTCACCCTTTTCTCCTTTTTGACCTCTTATACCTTGTTTATTAAGGTAAAATCTGAAATCAACCATTTATTAAACCTCCACAATATTAATTTTATTAAATTCTTCGCCTTCCTTACCTTGAGTAATAGTATCTACATATTCTTCTGTATCTGCATCTACCAACTCTAAGGCTATTGGAAAGTGACCAAAACCTAATTTGCGAGTATCATCTGCTGATATAGCAAAAGCAAATTCTCCTATTTCAGCGTTTGTAATTTGACCTTCTGTGTCTAAGTCCGTATTTTGAGTAATTAAATGTTCTACTAATACCTTAGCATCAGCGGTCGGTGAACCTAAAACCTTAAATCTAATTGAGTAAGGAGTTAGGTCAAGTGGGGTGAATGACACCCCATTGTTTTCTGTAGTTTCTATGGAACAGGAATAACTTTTACCTATTCCATATACAATTGTTGCATTAATATACATATTTAAAATCTCCTATAAAAACATTATAACACGACCTAAAAATTTATTCAATTTTCTTATCAATTATTACATTAAAGGTTTTTGTAGCATCACCATTTGTAACTCTATATGGATTACCTACTCCTTTAGGAAGATATAAGAAGTTTACTGGTGTCCAGTAATCTAACACTCTATCTCTCCTACCATCAGATCTTTCTTGCCAATTATAAGCCACTTCAGTATCAAATAAGTAAGCTCTAGCTACTCCATCTCTTTCGTATCTTTGAGCATCTATAGCACACACAAATTTAGGTTCTTTAGATGTATCTGGATAGATTGGATTACCAGTAGCGAAATTACCAAAAGTTTTTGATTCTGTAGTAATTTTATAATGTCCATCAAAATCTTCATTTAGAGTACCATTAATAGATTTTACATAATCTGATTCAGAATTAAGATTAACATCACATACTTTTACAGTATTACTATTCTTAGTTAATACATAATCATTAGTTGATTTATCAAAATATATAGTAGCTATACT
>JAZUKX010000126.1:0-18436 GCA_045643505.1 Candidatus Absconditabacterales bacterium
AAGTAAATGATACAGAAGAAGATTTATCCGCAATGGTGGATTGATTGAATAAATGACCAGAAAAAGACAATTCATTATTGATGGATTGGAATGATGATAATGGATGATGAACAGAGAATAATGAATGATGAATGATGAATAATGAGTGATGAGATGAAAAATCAAATACAGAAGAAGATTTATCCGCAATGGTGGATTGATTGAATAAATGACCAGAAAAAGATAATTCATTATTGATGGATTGGAATGATGATAATGAATGATGAACAGAGAATAATGAATGATGAATGATGAATAATGAGTGATGAGATGAAAAATTAAATACAGAAGAAGATTTATCCGCAATGGTGGATTGATTGAATAAATGACCAGAAAAAGACAATTCATTATTGATGGATTGGAATGATGATAATGAATGATGAACAGAGAATAATGAGTGATGAACGATGAATAATGGATGATGAACAGAGAATAATGAGTGATGAACGATGAATAATGTGTGATGAACAGAGAACAATGGATGATGAACGATGAATAATGAGTGATGAACGATGAATAATCAGTGATGACAAAGTATGGAAAATTCAAATAATGATTCACAAACAGTGACTTCAGTGCTTGAAACTCAGAATATATCTACTTGAGTATCTGAAAATGTAACAGAAGTTGAAATTCCAAAAGAAAATTTAGTTGTAGAAAATATTTGAACACCAGTTGTAGAAAATAATAATGGAGAATTGGTCTCAGATACATGAGATTTCACAGGAAAGACAACAGGGTATATCCCAAATGAATCAGAATTCCAGCAAATGTCTCAATTATTAGACAATTCAAAACCAGGTGAGGTTGATTTGTCTTCAATACCACAAACTCAAGAACAACCTGTTTCTAAAATTTCTGATAATGTACAGGTACAGTCGGCTGAAAAATGAGTATTTAATATTGATTCTATAGTATCTTCGTTACAACAATCTAATCAGCCAGTGCAAACTCCTGTAGAGACACCTGTAATGCAAGTTGATATTCCAGTTGCTGATAATATAACGTCTGATGCTTGACAAACTGTAAATCAAGAATCTGTATCACCTGTAGATCAAAATCCAGTAGAACAGGCCCCTATTGTACAAAATCCAGTAGAACAACCTGTAGTAGCTCAGCCGGTAGAATCACAGTCTGTTCTAAATCAAAATCCTGTGTGATTAGATGGAGTGATACCAAATGTAGTAGCAAATATACCTGCAAATAATGTCCAGATGCCAGAAATGCAACAACCTGTGCAACAATCATTTATGCCAAATGGAAATACTTTTGTTCCACAAAATGTCCAAATGCAAAATATTCAGCCATGAAATATCCAATCATCTTGAGATATTCAACAATTATTAACACAAAATGAAAAGACGAAAGGTTCTCATACATGATTGTATGTGATATTAATAGTTGTTATTTTGATTGTTGGTTGATGTTTTGTTTTGAGTAAAATGTATCCTGATGTAGTTTCTGCTATATTATGAAAAAATAATGTTGTTATAGATTATTCTGAGAATTCAAATGTGACAGCTTCTTTGTCTCAAGATGAGAATGCTAATGCTCTGGATAACGATATGGAATGAGAAAATGTTGAAATTTTATGAGAGGAATTGCAAGCAGAGGAACTTGGTGGTGAGACGTTAGATAATTTACAAGAGGGAGAAGACATAGTTGATCCTGATAGTTTAGCAGCATTAATTGAAAATAATCTTGAAAATTCTGATGAAAATATGGGAGAAAATTGAAATAATGTGGAAGAAAATGAATTAGATCATAGTAGTGCAGAAGATGAATTTAATCCTTATAATGATTTATGAAATTTAATTGATGAGGAAAAAGGTGATATGGATAATATTTTGAATAAATTAAATGAGTATAAATCTAGAGCTGAAATTTATCAAACTTGGTGAACTGAAAATAATGAGCAAACAGTATATAAGTATGGTACTTATATAGTAAAAAAATGTACAACAATGATAGAAAATATTGAATCTGGATCAGAAATAGATACTAATTTAATAGATCAAGAATTTTCTAAATTTGATTCATATTTTGTAAAAATGGATGAAATAAAAAAATAGTATTTTATTTAGTGCTTAGTGTCATTTATGTCAAAATTAAATACAAATTTAAGTATGTCGCAATCTAGTGATCTTTATTTGATAGAATGATTGCTGGAAAAATTTTTGTTTTATATGGAATATGAAAGAAATTCAAGTCCAAGGACTTTAGAAAATTATAGTCTATGGCTGAATAGATTTGTAGATTATTTTTGAAATATTGATGTCAGGACTATAAAAAGTATGCAAATATTGGATTATAGAATGTTTCTTAATCAAATTTGATTATCAAAGAAAACTATAAATTATCATATTGTGGCATTGAGGTCGTTTTTAAAATTTTGCCTAAAAAATGACATAGATTGTATTGCTCCAGATAAATTAGAATTATGAAAAACGCCTCCGAGAGAAATTAAGTTTTTGACAGAAGATGAAATCCAGCAAATATTAGATGCACCATTAATTTATGAAAAAAATGAATTGATAAAAAAAAGAGATTCTGCAATTTTGTATATGCTTTATTCTACAGGACTCAGGGTGTCAGAATTGATTAGCTTGACTATATCACAAGTGGATTTAAATGAAAAACAGTTTTCTGTAGTTTGAAAATGATCAAAAAGACGTGCAATTTTTTTAACTAGTAAAACTAAAAAAATTTTGCAAGATTATTTAGAATCAAGGAATATAACATCACAATATTTGTTTGTGAGTATGTCATGAAATAGTATTTGAAAGCCATTGTCTAGAAATTCAGTAGAGGATATTGTCAGAAAATATAAAATTTTTACTTGAATTAAAAAGAAAGTAACACCGCATACTTTGAGACATAGTTTTGCTACAACACTTTTGAAAAAATGAGCTGATTTACGTGCTGTACAAGAATTACTTTGACATTCTAGTATCACGACGACTCAAATTTATACACACGTAGATGATAAATATTTACAAAAAGTTCATGATTTATTGGAATAAATAATAGCGAAACATAAATCTCGAATTTTTTTTGTTTTTTTTACTGTTATGATTTGTTTCAATTAGTTTATAATTTTTCTAATGCTGCGACTCTCTCTTGTATTGATGGATGGGTAGATAGCAAAGATTTGAATTTGCTTTTAGCTTTTTTTATTGGGTCTTCAATACACATTGCAGCTACGGTGTCTCTTTGTATAGTTTCTACAGTAGGATCTGTGCTGATTTTTTTTAGTGCTGAAATCATGGCATATTTGTCTTTTGTGAGCATTACGCTACCTGTATCTGCTAGATATTCCCTTTTACGAGAAATAGCCAATCTAATTAATGGATAGAATATATATCATAAAATTAAACAAATAATTCAGATTAATACTAATATATTACCGTTATTTTTACGATTGTTATTGTTTGAAATATATGAAGATCTTAAAAGTATTGAACCAATAGTGCTAATCAATCCAATATATACTACGATGACAGCCATTAGTCTACAGTCTCTATTTAATATGTGTGTCAATTCATGTCAAGCGACAGCTTCGATTTCATTTGTATCAAGTCTATCTATTAGTCAAGTAGTGAATACAATCCGTGAATCATTTTCGGATCGTCATGTAGCAAAAGCATTCATACTGTTATCTTGGATTATTCCAATTTTTGGTGCTTTAATTCATTTTGTAATACATAAGTTCTCTACAATGTTATAAATTTTAGGATTATCTTTTCTTGATATTGCTTTAGTTCAAGTGTACTTGAATATTATATCTTTTTGAAAAAAAAGAGAGATTATTCATAGTATTGTAACAATTATAGATAATGTTAATGAAATGTTTAGTGTCTCTTGTAATGCGTATTCTCAATTTTTATTGATAAGTAAAAGAATTAAAAAACATAAAGCAAATAAGAGAATAGGAAAACAAAGAAGAAGTAATATGGTTTTAAATTTATTACTTCAAATGGAATTGTATATTCAATTCATATCTTATAAAATCTGATAAATAAATTTTATATAGTATGTTATTTTGCACTAGAATTTTACTTCAGGTACTTTTTTGTTTGATTCTTCGATGGCAAAGAATTCATATTCTTTGAATCAGAACATCTTTGCTATTATATTTCATGGAAACATTTCGATTGCTGTGTTGTAATCTTTAACACATGCATTGAAAAATCTCCTTGCTGCTGCTATCTTATTTTCAATATCTGATAGCTCTGTTTGTAATTGTAAAAAATTTTCATTTGCTTTTAATTCTGGATAATTTTCAGATACGGCAAATAAAGTCTTTAAAGTACCACTAACAGCATCGTCGGCAGCTAATTTTTCTCAATCATTTTTTGCATTTAAAAAACTTGTCCTAGCTTGTGCTAAACTAATTAAAGTCTCTTGTTCGTGAATTTTATATCATTTTACAGTGCTAACTAGATTATCGATTAAATCGAATCTAAGTTTCATTTGTACGTCTATGTCTGCAAAAGCATTTTTGATGTGATTTTTTAATTTTATGATGCCATTGTATTTTAGTATGATATACAAAACTAAAAGTACAACAACGATGATGATAATTCATGTAACTCATAATTCCATTTTTAATTTTGATTAATTATAAAAACAATTATATACATATATTATGTAATAAAATAATTACATATTTCAAATAAAAAGTTATTTTTTCTTTTTGATTTTATTATAAGATTTTATGATATCGATTGTGCTTGTTGTCCTATATCAATCTGGTAGTAATTCACTTAATGTCTTTATTTCGTAGTGTCATCTTACATCTCAATTTATCAGCCAGATTTCATTGTCAGATATTTGAGAAAATAGAGTGATATACTGTAAACATGCTCAACAAGTAGGTGTAAACTTAGTATCAATAGTACATACAGCTAAAATATTGTATTCTCAATTTGATACCATGTTATCTATGGCACATCTTTCTGCACAAGTCCCAAGTCAGCTGATATTACATTCCACATTACATCATCCAAATATTTTTCAGTTTGCTGTGAGCACACTTGCTCATATTTTGTGCTTTGAACGACAAGAAAATGCATTTTTACGCGTTTCTTTTGCAACTTTTATCATTTTTTTTATCATTTTTTCTGGTATTGGGCAATCCATTTTTTATTTGTCGTTTTATTTTTTAAATTTTTTTAATATTTTTGGTGATTCTAGTTTTAAATTTCATTTTTCTTTTTCACTTAAATCTGTCATATTTCAACTTTCTTTCATATCTTCTTTGACTTCAGCAATTTCTTTGTTTAAGAAGTATGATAATACGGTCCTGATTACTACAATTAGTCATAGCATTAGTAGTCAATTCATGTTTGGATCTACAATTGATTCTAAAATGTCTTTCGCTACTAGGAATTCTAGAGCTAGTACTAAGTAGTGTCATAGCTTGATTCTGATTTTTCCCATAGGGATTGAATTGTCGATGAATCGCCTATAAACAAGCAAATATGCAGCTTTAATTCCTCAAACGATCATGATAACGATACCTGCATATGCAAAGAACATTCATACTACTTCTACTAAGTAGTCAATTGTAACATAATTTAATAATTCCATTTTTTGTTTTATAAAAGTATAAAAAATTTGTATATTTAATTATAATCATAAATCAAAAAAATCAAAAAAAAATTAAATAATATTTTGTTTTTTACTTTACTTTTTTGCTAAATATTTCTTAATATAAAAAAGTCACAAGCAGATACTTGTGACTTAAATTTTACTTATTAAGATTTGGATATTCCATCCAAATGATGCCTCCCCATATTTTGGGGTTTTGTAGTGTTCTATTTCTAAAATCACGAAAAGTTTCACGATTTTCAAAATATTTCACTTTTAAATCCGGAATGATACATATTATATCCTTCGAGAATTTTTGTGGGGTTTCCTTTAATCTTATAGCACCATCTCGTTCTAAGGCTGCTATTTGAGAATCAAAACCATCTGGAATTGATTCTAAGTTTGTTCTGATTAAATCAATCATTTTATTTTTTTTTGTTAATATGCTTATTTATTTTTGTGGTGTGCTATTATAATCAATAAATGTTAAAAATCAATAAAATTAAGGTGAAAAATAGTGTTGAAAAATGTTTTTATTATATTAATAATAAAATGTGTTTTTATCTTTTTTTTGGATAAAATGCCCTCACTTTTAAAACAAGACTGAAATGTCTTGATGTATCAATTTACATATGATAGTGAGATTGAATACATGGTAGCTTGGTGAGATATGACTATGTATTGTGGTGTACATCAAGATTTAGCTACACAAGAATATGAGAGGTGTATCAAAAAAACTAATGCAGAGTATTTTGATAGATTGGCTCGAGATTTTGTGTATATAGATTAATGAAAAAGGATAGACTCCTTTGTATTATGTCTTTGCCTTGGCACAAAGACTAGGGTATTATTTAAGCAAAAAAATATAGGTTTCACAATTATGTGAGATTTTTTTTTATAAAAAAAAGATCCAACGACTGGACCTTCTTTTTTCTATTTTCAAATAATTTGATTTATTATTTCTGGCTCAATATGATCGTTGATATATCTTTCAATTGGCCTTGCTCCGTATTGTGGATCATAAATTTCATCAATAATTTTTGCTATTTGTTTTTTGTTGTATTCTGGTAATTTTACTTTTGAATTTATTTTTCGAGAACATAAGAATTCATTTAAATTCTTTTCAAATATGTTTGTAAGATTTTCCTTTGAAAGTGGTCTGAATATGATTTTGTGATCTATCCTATTTAATAATTCAGGTGTCATATAATCTTTTAATTCATCCATTATTTTTCATTGAATTTTGTCAAATGATTGGTTGCTAAATTCATCTTTATCTTTTTTGCTGGCATCAAATCATATTACTCAACTATTTTTGCTAAAGTGTTCACTTCCAATGTTTGATGTCATGACTACTATACAACTTTTGAAATCAATCCATCTTCATTTACTGTCTTTTAATTTTCATTCATCTAAGATTTGTAATAAGATATTTAATACATCTGGAGAAGCTTTTTCAATTTCATCTAGTAATAATACAGAATAAGGCTTTCTTCTGATAGATTCTGTAAGTTGTCCTCATTCATCATAACCGACATATCAAGCTGGGCTTCAAATTAATTTACTTACTGAAAATTTTTCCATATATTCTGACATATCTAATCTAACTACGGCATTTTCATCTCCAAAATAATTTTTTGCGATTTGTTTTGCTAAAAATGTTTTTCAAACTCAACTTGGTCATAAGAATAAGAATGATCAAATAGGTTTATTCTTTTCAATTACTGACAATCTATTTCTAGTAAGAGTTTTTACTACAGCATTTACAGCATCTTCTTGACCAAATACGTTTCATTTTAGAGCTTTATCTAATCATTTTAATTTTTCAATTTCGCTTTGATTTACTAAATTAGCAGGTACTCATGTCTTGTCTGCTAATACAGTCCCAATATCTTCTTTTGTAATTAGAGGTCTTAAATGTGATGGCACATTTTTTTTGTTTCTAATTTTTAAAAGATCATTTTTCATTTTATCTTCTTGTTCTTTTAGCTCTGCTGCTTGGAAGTAATCTTGGCTTTCGATTGCAGAGTCTATTTGATTTTTTATTTTTACGATTTTTTTCTCAATTTTTTTATATTCATCATCGTTTTCTAGTTTTGTTTGCATTGTAGATTTTCTAGCACAAGCTTCATCAATAATATCCAAAGCTTTATCTGGTAAATGTTTGTTTAATATATATCTTTGTGTCAATTTTACACTAGCTTTGATAGCATCATCAGTGATTTGTACACCATGGAAATCTTCGTAAGTTTGTCTCAATCATTTCATGATTTCTGTAGCGATTTCTCAATCTGGTTCGTTTACAATAACTTCTTGGAATCTTCTTTTTAGTGCAGCATCTTTTTCTATATGTTTTTGATACTCATCAAAAGTAGTAGCTCAAATTAATTTGATTTTTCACCTAGCTAAAAGAGGTTTTAGCATTTGTGCAGCATCATTGTTGTCTTGTCATCCTGCTCAAATAATAGTATGCAATTCATCAATAAACAAAATAATGTTGTTTAAAGGATCTTGAGCTTCTTCTAATATAGATTTCATCCTAGCTTCAAATTCTCATCTATATTTTGTCCCAGCTAAAAGGGTTCACATATCTAAAAGGTATATTTTTTTTCATTTTAATTTATCTGGTACGTCATTATTTACTATTTTTTGTGCTAATCATTCTACAATAGCAGTCTTTCAAACTCATGCTTCTCATATGAGTAGGGGATTGTTTTTGTTTTTTCTTAAAAGTGTATAAATTACTTGATTTATCTCATTTTCTCTACCTATCACTGGATCAGTAAATCAATCTTTTGCTTCTTTTGTGAGGTCTGTACCAAAATAATCTACAGTAAGTTTTTTATCTTCTTTTTTTCATGATTTTGGTGTAGTTCAGACTTCACTAATACTTCCTTTATCATCTTTGTCTTGTTCGGCAATTTCTCAATCTAATGAATCTAAGATTCAGTCTACGTTGTTTAAATTGTTAATGTTTTGAATATCCATGATTTTTACATTTTTGGGATCTAAATTTAATCTATTGAATAGTTTATCCAATATTTCTAAAAATGCAAATATTCAAGAAGTGATGATTATAGGGTTGTTGAATAATTTTTTGCAGTTGGTAGCTATGATTTCTGGGTTTATGTTTGTTTTTTTTGAACATAAAAATTTTTTAAAATCAGTGGACAAATCAAAAAATGATATATAAAATAGGACAATTAAGTCTAATTGATGAACTCAATCCTTTAAAACATCTTCAATTTTACATTTTAGTTTTTGGTTTAGTGATAGGTCTTGTATATCTTTGGAAAAAGAATCAATGTTTATTTTTTCTTCGTAATACTCATCTAGTGCTTTGATGTTGTTTAATCATGTAATATTACAAAATAAGTCAAAATATTGGTGTCATCTAATATATTTGTAAATTCACCAAAATAAATCATTTCCATTTATTTCATTTTTGTCGTTGCTTGTAGCAATTAAACTGGCATATTTTAGACTTTCTATGGCATAAGGGTTAAATAATTTTATACTTTTTCTCATATAGATTTGATATAAATAAATAGTGTATCATAGTTTTTTTATTGTTTTGTTTTGTTTTTTCAATTGAAATGTTATAGTAAATTTATGTTGGTTGTTTTTTTGTTAAAAATATGGTATTAATTGGTGAAAAACGCTTTACTTGAAAAAAAAAGTCAATTCGTTATAATTAATGTTAATTGTGAAAATTTATTCATTATTGTTTAAAATGAAAAAGTTTGTAGTTGTAATTGTTGTGTCTTTTTGTTTATTTCCTTTATGATGAGTGTATGCAGAAGAAATCAGCACGGAGAATAAGGCAATTATTGATGAAGTATGGAGAATGATTGAATCACAACAAAGTACAAAAAGTTTGGCAAATCAAGTGCAATGGTATGAAAAATTTGTAAATTCTTTTTCTGTAGAGAATGTATCTTGATGCGTGGAAGAAGAAATGATAGAATATTTATTGGAACGTGTGCAAACTAAAATTTGATATCTAAAGCCAAAATTAGTTTCTCAAAAAGATTCGATTTCAAATGTTGATCGAGATAAAGTAGATGAGGCTTGGCTTTCTTGGCACAATGCAGAAAGATCAAAAAAAGGTTTAACGCCTTATACTTATAATGATTTATTGGATTACACTGCATTATCTTGGGCAAAACAGATATCAGCAGAGTTGAGAAAAACATGAAGTACTCATGCAAGAAAAGCTGGAGATTGATATTGGAATACTTCAAGTATTAAAAGTCGATTTACAGATATGTGAGTAAGTGTATCTAGCTTTTCGGAGAGTAATGCTTATGGATATTATAATTGTAATAAATCTGATTGTACTCAAGAAATGATAAATGCTTTAAAAACTTGTTTCAATAGGACTTATTTGAATAGTGCACATTATGGAGCTGTAGTTAGTAAAGTCTATGATCAGATTGGATATTGAGTTTGAAAAAATTGAAAATATATTTGGGTGACAACTCATTATTGATCTGATGTAAAATAATTAATATTTGATATTTGTTATTTTTTCTTTTCGTTCATCAAAAACTTTTTTGGCTTCATCGAACATGATTTGTTCTTCTGGAATAGACCTTTTTCAAATTGGCTGTTCGAGTTCTTTGTAGAAATTTCCATCGTCAAATCAAATTTCATCAGCTTCTTTTTGTGTATTTCAATAATATATTTTTCATATTCTAGATCGGTAGATTGCTCATAAACACATTGGACAAGGTTCACATGATGTGTAAATTTCACAATCAGATAAATCAAAAGTTCACAAATTTGTACAAGCGTCACGTATCGCCATGACTTCTCAATGTGCTGTTGGATCATTGTTCTTGACGACATGATTGTATCATTTTCAGACTATTTTTCAATTTTTGACTATTACTGCACCAAAAGGTCATCCACATTGTTCTGTGATATTTTTTTTTGATAAATTAATTGCTTCTTGCATAAATTCGTTCATGATTAATTATTAATGATTAAAAAATAAGTAATTATAAAATACTATTTCTTGTTTTTTTTTCAACTATAAATATACTTTATTTTTTGTCATATGGTTTGTGATAAAATAAATATAACTTGAAAAATAATTTAACTTTTGTATTAAATGAAAGTGTTGAGCTTTTATTATTTTGAGAGAATAATGTTGAAAAATATCAGAAATATGCTATTGAATTTTATGATGGCATGACGTTTGTTTTGAGATGATAAAAAAGAACAGGGATCAAAAACTCATAAACAATCATGAAATGTCTTTGAAACAAAAACAGATTATATAAGTGAAGTTTCTTGATTCCTAAAAGATGGAGTAGAACAAATGAAAAAAGATTTATCTTTGTGATAAATTATTTTGTAGTTTTTTGTCTATTGGTCATATGAATATAGGACTTTTTTTTTGAAGTGTATATTATATTACTTCTCTTCTGATGTTTTTGTCAAAAGAAATTAATATTTCATAAATGATTTTATTAGATTTTTTGGCTAGATTTGGGATTGTATTTTCTCATTCTAATCCAATTATTTCTACTTTTTCTCCAATTTTTCAATCATTGATTTGGAAACTACATAAATTCATACAAATAGTTCATATCTGGTTCATAAAATCTCTTTTATATTTGAATTTAATATTATTACTTGCTGATACTGGTAATCATTCGAAATATCAAAATGGGATTGTTGCAATATTTTGGTCGGATGCAGCTTTTCGTGTATGATTATAACTTACTCAATCTCATTGTGGTATTGAATGAATTGATACAATCCTAGAATAAACAGTCATGGCTGGTTTTAATTTCGTAGTCAAAGGATAGTATGGATCGTCTTCATGCAAACATGTATATCAGTATAATGATAATCCTGGTCTAAAAGCATTGAAAAAATCATCTTTCATTTTAAAAATTCATTCACTATTTCAGATGTGTTTTCGTTGTGGAGTGTATCAATAATCTACTATTATGTGGTACATATCTTTGAATTTTTGTATTTGTTTTAAAATATTCGTGTTGTTTACATTATCTGCACTGTGAAAATGAGATAAAACTCATTCAATATTTATTTTTTTATAATTTTTTAAAAATTCTAATATATTGATTAATTCTTCTTCATTGACTCATTCCCTGTGCATTCATGTATCCACAAATATGTGTATGTTTATATTTTTTTTTAATTTTGCTAAATATGAGATAGTTTCGATGTTATAAACACAAAATGTTGTCCTATTGAAATCGAATTTTTTGTAATTTTTGGGCAAAGTCTCTCCCAATAATAATATTTTCTTTTTTGAATTCTTTTTTACGATTTGGTATTCTGGAAAACTGTCGACTACGAGATATTCAGCATCAGTTTTGTCTAAAATTTTTGTCATTAGTTCCAATCCGTGTCAGTATGCATTAGATTTTAATACTGGGAATAGTGAAGCATTTGGTTGTAATGATTTTAGATAGTCATAATTGTATAGGATATTTTTTTTGCGTATGTATATCTTATTTATAGGGTCAACATTTGGTTTGAATAAGTTTTTTAATCGATGCGACATTTTTTTTGTTTTAACGATAAATATTATTCTTATATGAAATTAAAAAAAAGTTGCAAGAAATTAAATGAAAAAATAAAAAAAAATTTCAAAAAAAATGAAAAAAAGTTGATTTTTTTTGTTTGCTTTTTGAGACACCAATTCTTACCTTATAAAAAAGTGGCAAAAAAAGTCTTCAAAAATTTGACGAGTTTTTTTTTGAATATAATTAAAAAGTCAAGTATGATTATTTTAAAAATTAACAATAATAAAAATGTCAGAAACAATTAAAAGTAATGAAAATTCTTATGAGTCTTCGTTGGATAATTTAAAAGAAGTTGATTATGTAAAAGTAAAAGTTGAAGAGAATTTACACAGCTTAGCAAAGGATGCTGCAACTCAGCTTTTTTACACACTAGACACTGAAAATGATAAAGTTGTATATAATATGGATACAGTAAAAGACTTTTTGAATAAAGCAAAAGATAATTTAAGTTCACAAGATAAAAATCTGGTGATGATGGCTGTACAAATTATGCTGGAATCAAAATGATATGATGTAGGTAAAATTGATGGATTGTTTTGATCTAATACAGCAAATGCTGTACGTGCTTTCCAAAGAGAAAATGGATTACAAGTGGATGGAGATCCTTGAATTCAAACAATAACTAAATTGTTATGAGATGATGTAAATGAATACTCTGGCTGAAATAGCTCAAATACTAATGATAATTGAGGAGAAAATGCTTGATGAGGTCAAGTATCTAATGAAAATTACGAACAATTAGATAATGGTGAAATGACTGATGATTTATTTAATGCTATAAATGTATCAGAACTTGTGGACATATCAGATTGAAAAGTGAAATTGAAAGATGGAATAGAAAAAACAGAATGAGGTAGAAAATATATTGAAATTAATTGAACAAAGTTCTATGAATGGAGTGAAAATTGTAATTGATTATGATATAGTGATGTTTGAACATTCGTTTTTATATGAGAACATAAAGATGGTATCGCGAATTGAAAATGAAAATATGTTTGTGCAAATGGAGAGGTGTATGAATGAGAATGTAAAGATAATATGAGGAATTGAAAATGAAAATGTGTTTATGCAGATGGAGATGTGTATGAATGAGAATATAAAGATGATATGGCGAATTGAAAATGAAAATGTGTTTATGCAGATGGAGATGTGTATGAATGAGAATTTAAAGATGGTAAAAGGAATTGAAAATGAAAATATGTTTGGTCAGATTGAGATGTGTATGTGTATGAATGAGAATTTAAAGATGGTAAAAGTAATTGATATTGAAAACAGGTTTGGAAAGATTGACATATTGATGAATGAATATTTAGAGAAGATGTATATGATAAAGCACA
The DNA here is from genome assembly GCA_045643505.1 of Candidatus Absconditabacterales bacterium. Taxonomy (GTDB): domain Bacteria; phylum Patescibacteriota; class Gracilibacteria; order Absconditabacterales; family Absconditicoccaceae; genus JALOAF01. The sequence continues at coordinate 13,535 of JAZUKX010000126.1, forward strand.
AACAGAATATTATAAAAAAAAATGTGATGTTGTATTAAATTCAATGAAGAAAGATGTTGCCACAGTAGAATATCGTTTCAAAAAGATATGACAACCATTTGAAGGAGACAAGACTAAATATCCAAATAAGACAACGTATGAAAAATCAGACTTTATAAATGATGTGTATCAAATTTTGGCAAAATATGTAAATTTAACCTGGGAAAAATGATCAGATGGAAAGTATACATGGATTTTAGATTATTCGAAATATCCTGATAGATGACCATGGAAAGATAAAGCTGTACCTTCAAAATATTTTAGAGATTTAAATCGTGCAGATGAATTTACAGAAAGAATTTCTTCTTTTATAGATATGATAGGAGATAAAAGAGCTATTACAGAAATAAATAAACCCGAACAAATTATTTAATTTTTAGTTGAAACATTATCACATTTCATTACAAAAATGTTAGATATTTATCTACAATGTTTTTGATATGTTTGATTTTATAAAAGATAGCATTTCTCAGTATTTTGCAGAGTGAATCCATATGAATCCATTGTTTATTTTGTGTATTGTCTGATTTTCAATTCAATTACTCAAGGTCTTGATAGATTCATTTAGACAAAAATCATTTGCAAGTCGAAGTGTGTTTTCTGCATGAGGTTTTCCGTCTTTCCACACTGGGATTGCTTCTAGTGTGACTATGATGGCTCGACTGGAATATGGATTTGATAGTGTAATATTTGCATTGTCTTGTGGATTTGCGTTGCTTGTGGCTTATGATGCTATGAATGTGAGATTTGAATCTGGAAAACAAGCCCAATGTATCAATGAGATAAAATCAGAAATTTCTGCGGTATTTCAAGCAGATAAAAAAACAAAAAAATATTCGAGACATTTATCTATGTATGAATTAAAAGAAAGATTGTGACATACTCCAATTGAAGTTTTATGATGAATGATTTTGTGAATATTGATAACGATTCCTTTATATTATTATTTTGTAATGCTATAAAATATGCCTGGATTAGTCAAAAATAAGCCATTTCAAAGAGCCAAAAGACAAAATGATGTATGAAAACAAATTAGTAAAAAAGTAAAATTAATATATCCAAAATTTAATTTTCCAATTCAATATTTATGGATTTGATTGATTGTAATTGTTTTTGTTTTTTGAATATTTTTTATTATAAATAATACTTTGCTAAAGCCTGAAAACTATATCAAGAATATATCATATGGGAAATATAGTGTAGAAATGTATGATGATCCTGTGTTATATAAAAAAATTTGAGAATTGATTAGATGAGAAAATTATTATGTTGTGTCTAAATTTAAAAAATGAAGTGTCTTATCTCAGTTAAAAGATGAATTTGTGATGATTAAGTGAATTTCAATTATTCAACCAGAAAAATATGGTGCATCAGTACAATTAGAGTTTAAGGAACCAGATATCGTAGTAAAGTTGGGTGATAGGAAATTTGGTGTAATTGGGTGAAAAGATTTTGAAATTTTTAGTGGAAATAAAATATGAGAAGATACCTTTTTTGTAGAATTGCCACAATATGTAAGTGGTACTGATTCTTTGTATGGATTATTTTATGAGATACCAGTAGATAAGTTTATATACGATATGACGACTATTGCTGCAGGCTTTCCTAATTATAAAAGAATCGTTTATTTGCCTGGATCTTTGATGACAGTTGTGTTTTTGTCGGAAGAAAAAAAAGTTTATATAAATAATCAAAATTCAATAACCTGACAAATTGAGTTATATAATAACTTGAATACTTTTTATGATGGGGCTAGTTCTCTAAATATAATTGATTTATGATCATTGGAAGATAATATGATAATTGTGCAATAAAATTTTATTTTAAAAATATAAGATGAAAAAAGATTTCCCTATATTTCAAAATAATCCAGATTTAGTCTATTTAGATAGTTGAGCTAGTGCACAGAAACCTCAATATGTGATAGATGGTGTCTCTGATTTTGTGTCAAAATATTATGCTAATATACATAGAGGTTCTTATGACCTATCTGAACAATCGGAAGAATATTATTTCGCAGCTAAAAAAAAAGTTGCACAATTTTTGAATTGTAAAAGTTCTGAAGTCTTTTTTTCTTATAATTCAACATATGCTATAAATTTGATAGCACAGGCTTTGTGTAAGTCAAAACTTTTGTGAAAATGAGATATTGTACTATTAGGGATTTGGGAACATCATGCAAATATTATGCCATGGAAATTGCTAGCAGAAACTTTTTGATTCCAAATTAAATTTATTGAGATTGATCAAGATTTTGAGATAGATCGAGATGATTTTTCAAAAAAATATGATGCATCTGTGAAAGTGGTTTCTCTCTCTCAAGTGTCAAATGTGACATGAAAAATTTATGATTTGAAAAAAATAAAATCATTGTTGAGAGATGATACGTTCTTTTTAGTTGATTGATCTCAATCTTTCCCTACTATGCCAGTAGATGTACAAAATTTGTGATGTGATGCATTTGTGTTTACGTGACATAAAGTTATGGCTTATACTTGAATATGATGAGCTTATTTAAAAAAAGAACGAGTAAAGTCGATTGTCCCAATGATTTCTTGATGATGAGCAATAAGTGATGTGTCTGTTGATGATTATTCATTACCAACAACGATAGAAAAATTTGAAGCGGGTACTCCAAATATTATTTGAGCAGTTAGTTTGTTGAAAGCATTAGAATATATAGAGTTAATTGGATGAATGAAAAAAATTCGGGAACATGAACAAAATTTAGTAAGTTATTGCTTACCAAAATTTGAAACAATCAAAGACAAGGTGCAGTTAATTTGACCAAAGACGAAAGATAGAGTTGCTGTATTTTCTTTTTATGTATCACAAAATAAAAATTTTAATAATGTTTGAGAATTATTTGCAGAAAAAAATATAGCGATTCGTTGCGGATGACATTGTGCTTACCCAATCCATAAAAGCTTAAATATCCCATGAACATGCAGAATAAGTGCATATATTTATAATGATTTTTCTGATATTGATAAATTTTTTGAAGTATTAAATTTAATAATAAATTAAAAAAGTCAAATTATTTTTTTTGTAATGCAAAGTAAATTTTGCATTATTTTTTGTTATTGGATATTATGGTAGTGTGGAGATTTTTTATATGTATATAATGAAATAATGGGAAATAATAAAACAGAGAAATGAAAGGAGTTAAATGCCCTTAATTTATCTATACAAAGAGTAGAAGCTAATTTGAAACAATTGAAAGATTCGTTAAATTGATTATCTGTAGATGAAAAAAATGAAAAATTATGAGAGGTTGAAAATTCAATTATTATTTGTTCAGATAATCTAGAACTATTGGAAAAGAATATTGTAGAAGAATCAGATAAAAAGGAATTGAATAAGTTAAAAACAAAAATAGATAAAGTAAAAAATGAATATGATTTATTAAAAAAATCTGTAATAAATGATTCAAAAAAAGAATTGAGTAATTTATCTTCTAGTGTAAAAGTTACTAATTGAGAAATTAGTCCTGAAAATCAAAATCGATGGTGAAAAACCAAAAATTTTGTATCTGAACAATGGAGAGATGTTTTTGATAAAGAAAAATGGAAAGAAGAGTCTGGAAAAAATATTTTACGTACAGCAGGTTTTGTAGCTACTGGTGTCTGAGCTATATCGTTGTTAGTATGATTGTGAAAAAGAATTTTTGGTAAAAAAGATGATGTAGAGAATGATGAAAAAAAAGATGAAGCAGATGGAACTCAAAAGAAAAAAAGTAGAAAAGAAAAAAGAGAAGAAAGGAGACAAAAAAGAAAAGAAAGGAGAGAGAATCGTCCACGATGGCAAAAATTTTTAATTTGATCAGCTATTGCATGATGAACTGCTGTTTGATGAGTCCAAATTTATAAAAATTGGAATAAAATTAAATGACGATTTAAAGATTTGTTATGATTAAATCTGGATTTTGATGAAGCTAAACAAAAAGTAGAATCAGAAGTAAGAAATTGAATTAATAGTGATAATAATTATTGAGTTTTCTCTGCTAATTTTGATGGAATATCTTTTGATAAAGGTTCAAACATTATTTCATCATATTGAGAGAATACAAAAATAGATTATGAAAATAAAAAATTAGAATGAATGGATGTCTCTTTTCCAAATTGGGAAGAACTTATACATGCTGCTAATCTTGTAAATTTTGCAAAAAGATCTTTAAAGTGAAGATGAAACTCTGTTACTCCTTTTTCTGTTAATAATTGGTGAGATATACAATTTAATGCAGCCTGAACATGAAATGATGATTTTATAAGTTGAAGTGATTCTAATTTATGGTCATATATCCTATGAGCAACTTGAGTAGTCTGATGATGAATATTGGGTTATTACGTCTCTTGAGTGAAATGATTAGCTATAGGAGCGTTGACTTGATGAATAGCTTGATATGTATGATGATCAATTGCTGATGATAATTCCTCGTTGAGAAAAATGTGTGATTGTATTAAAAAGTGAAAAAATCTTGATCTATTTGTGAATTATTTAAATAATCAAAAAAATACTAATTGAGAATCTTTGTGGATAGGACATGATCAGCAATTAGAACCTGAAAATAAAAATCCAATTCAAACATATTTAAATAAAATTATTACAGAAATAGAAGATTCTTATTGAAATGGGGAAGATGATAGTGCAAGAAGAACTTTGCAAGTAGAATTTGATGAAAATAATCCAGAAAAATTCCTTGTTAAATCTTATAACCATGAGACTTATTTGACATTGAAATGATGTACAGCAAAACAGTGAGAAATTTGAATTGATTTTTCTAAAATAAAAAAAATTCATGTAGAAAAATATAATGAGAATGATTGGGGAGATTGACTAGATATTGATTTTCCACATAATGAA
>JAZUKX010000127.1:0-1566 GCA_045643505.1 Candidatus Absconditabacterales bacterium
GAGAAAAAAAAGATGAAAATAAAGATGAAGTTGAAAACCAAGATAAATGAACTGACGAAAAAGAAAAAAACTGAGATAGAAAAGCAGAAAAAAACAATAATAAAAAAGAAAACACAAAAAAAGAAGAAAAAAAACTAAAAGAAGAATTAAGGCACAAAGAACGACAAAGTAAATGAAAATTTACAATTTCAGAATGAATATTTGCAAATGAAGCAAATGCCCAATTTAAAAAAAACTGAGCAAAAACAGACAAAAAAATAATTTTAAATTGACCATTATTTGCTCCATGATGAATGCCTGTATGATGATTTATAGAAAATTGAATCGTGAAAAAAAATTTCACAACAAAAATCAATGAAAAAGATACTTGAAATTTTAGCTATAACAATTGAATTTTTTGATATTGAACAGACTGACAAATGCATATGTTTTCATATAAAAATATCGATAATCAAGAATGAAACAAAATTAAACTAAAAAATGGAGAAGAAATTACGTTTACATGGGCATTCCAAAATTGACCAATGTTAGTACAAAATTGAATTATACAAACAACAAGTAATAGAAAATCTGTAAACAGGACTTGTATTTGATTTTTACCATCATGAGAAATCAGAGCAGTACAAGCCAAATGAGTCACATTAGCTGAATTAGCAAATTATTGCAAAGAAGAATGATTAAAAAATGTCATGTACCTAGACTGAAGTAATTGAATAGCTTGAATGAAGAACTGAAATACATGAGATAAACGGTGAGAATTTGCTGCTTGAGCTACATGACTACAACTATGATAAAAATTTTAATCAAAAAAGATATGTGCCTTCGATACTAGGTTCTAAAAGGGAAACAACTGTTCACATATTTTTGTTAAAATAAACAGAAAGAGGGTTTGATTCATCATGTAAAGAGACATATCAAGATACTCAAACAATTTGTTTCAAGCATTCAAAAGCAGGACAACTATCAATTACATTTTTATTTACATCCACATTTTCATAAAAAGAGCCATTTGCGACCAAATAATCATCCAATAATAATAACAATTTCTTAAAATCTTCCACAGAACAAGCTCATTTTATGGCCTCAAAATTTTCAAAAAGATCAAATTCTCAAATTTTTTTGTCAGAAACAAAAAATGAAAATTTAGCTCAAGTAAAATTTCTGATAGGAGGAAGATCAACAGTACAAACTTTTCAAGTATATCAACAGAATTCAACTCAATCCAACCATGTCATATGATTTTCAATAATATCTTTAGTAATTAGTTCGGGAGCACAAATCAAGCTATGACGATCAGAGTCATTAGAAACAACATCAAAAATATCATCACAAATTTTTTTATCGCCGATGACCGCATAGACTTCAGCTTCTTCTTTTCTATTGATCAACTGATCCGTTCCTTCACCAGGAATTCTCATAATATAACGCTTATTCCTGCATGAAAATAAAAATGAACGATTGGTCATGCCTTTTTTCAGGACTTCGATATCTACAATTTCATTCTTATTCACCTTAAGTGCTTCAGAAATTATTGTAATAGCATCAGATTTTAGATGATTGGAAGCC
>JAZUKX010000128.1:0-3369 GCA_045643505.1 Candidatus Absconditabacterales bacterium
TTGATATAAAAAAAAAGATAAATTTAAATTATAATTTTATATATAAAAAATGTTTAAGAATTCAAAAAGTGTACGAATCACATTATTAATTGCTATTATATGATTAACGGCAATTGAAACTGGTCTAAAAGTGTCAAGCAACTCAAATGAAATTATGGAAGTTATAGTAGATGAGATAGAAAGTCCTCTAAATAATTTTTTGTGACAATACAAAAATAATGAATTTGAAAAAATTGAAGTTATTAATGACAAAAAATTAGTAGGATATGTCTTTTTGACCTGAGAGTCAACAGAAAAAACAAAAAAATATAACAAAATATTATCTGAAAAACCAGAAAGCACAACATTAACAGATTTGGGAATAGATGTCTTATGAGATACAACATTAAATATAACAACAAAAGAAGAAAGCATATGGTCATCAATGGCAAAAGATATTTTACCATTATTTTTCTTTCTAATCTTAGTCTTCATCATATTTAGGATTACTATGCCAAAATGATCATGACCAATGTGAATTAGTACAAAAACCTGAACCGACAATTCAAAAACAAAAATTGATACAAAATTTGCAGATGTAGCAGGTATGGAAGAAGTAAAAGAAGAATTAACTGAAATCGTTGATTATCTAAAAAATCCTGAGAAATATCGTAAAGTTTGAGCTAGAGCTCCAAAATGAGTTTTACTTTATGGTCAACCTTGATCATGAAAAACATTATTAGCAAGAGCTGTCGCTTGAGAAGCAAATGTCCCATTCTTTTCTGCCTCAGGTTCTGAATTTATGGAAATGTTAGTATGAATGTGAGCAGCAAAAGTTAGAACTCTATTCCAAAAAGCAAAAGCTGCTGGTACTGCTATAATATTCATTGATGAAATTGATGCCATTTGATGAAAAAGATGAGTGTGACACACATGATGACATCAAGAACAAGAACAGACATTAAATCAAATTCTTACAGAAATGGATTGATTTGATAATAAATCACATATAATTGTAATAGCAGCCACAAATAGACCAGATATGCTAGATTCTGCATTACTTAGGGCATGAAGATTCGATAGAAAAATTTTAGTATCAGCACCAACATACGAAGAAAGAAAAGCTATATTTGATTATTACCTAAAAGATAAGAAAGTAGACAAAAGTGTAAATTTAGATTCACTAATCAAAAGGACAAGCTGATTAGTTTGAGCCGACATAGAAAACATAGTAAACGAAGCATCTCTAAAATTAGCAAAGACAGACAAAGATATTTTAACCGAAAATGAATTTGAATATGCAATAGAAAAGGTATTAATGTGACCAGAAAAAAAAGTAAAAAGCATGCAAGATAAAGAAAAACAAATTATTTCTTACCACGAATTATGACATGCAGTTACATCACATCTATTACAAGAGGCTGACAAAGTAGAAAAGATTACAATAGTACGTAGATGACAAGCACTTTGAGCTACATGGAAAACGCCAGAAGAAGACAAATATCTATATTCAAAGACAAAAATAATACACGAAACTATTTCATTATTGTGATGAAGAGCATCTGAAGAGATATTCTTTGGAAAAGAAGATGTGACCACTTGAGCTTCAAACGATTTTGAAAGAGCTACAAAAATAATTTCAGATATGATAATGAAATATTGAATGGATGAAGATTTATGACCAGTTGTATACTTCGATGAAGATAAAAATGATTATTCTCTATACAAACCATACAGCGAAAAAACTGCAGAAAAAATTGATGAGAAAATAAAATATTACATTTGAGATTGTTATAAGCAAGCAAAAAAAATTATAAATGACAACAAAGATTTAATAGAAAAAATGTCTAAAATCCTACTAGAAAAAGAATATCTAACAAAAGAAGAATTTTCAATATTAATGGATTGATGAGATTTGGAAACAAAAAAAGAAGAATAAAATTAAATTTTAATTCAAAAATTTACTCATGACTGAAAACCAAAAACAATCAGCATTTGTATTAGATCGATATACAAACAAAAATCTCAAAATTGTTGATATCCCTGAAGAATTATTCAAGAAATTGACACCATGAGATAAAATAGTTTATTCCATGGAAGATAATCATCAAAAACCATCAATTGGTACATATCTTTGACATGAAATTGAAACAGATAGAATAGGACATTTCACAAAAATATTAGAATGAGAAGATAAAGATTTTTTTGAAGAACAAAGTAAATTTGCTCTAAAAATATTTCCAATCTTCAAGAAAAAATTCAAAGAAGCATTCCCAAATTCAATTCCTGTCACGGCCAGATTTCATATATATTTGGATCAACTATATTTCTATTTTTATTCTGAAGAAAGATATGTATTTACTGAATTTGTAAAAAAATTTAGAGAAAAAATTTGAAAAAATATATTTCTTTTTCAGGTATGAGCAAGAGATATGGTAAAAATGGATCCAAGGACAGACAATTTACCTTGCGGAGCCGATTGAATAATCCCAATGCACTGTAAAACTACATTACCATTGCCTAGTATTGAAATGGAAAAAATAATTTTGCAAAATCTAGAATGAAGAGATATTGAAAGATTAAAATGAAGATGTGGAAAATTAAAATGTTCTTTAATCTACGAAACGGATATTTACCAAAAAGAGAGTAAAAAATACCCACCAAAATGAAGCGAAGTAAAGTATGAAAAGTGAAATGTTGAATGAATAGTCACATCATATAGCATCATGACATGAGATGTTACTATAAAAACAAAAGATGGAGAAATTTATAGAATTCCAACACAAGAAGTAAAGATTATAAAACTTCCAGATCCTAGAATAAAATCAGAAGAACAAAAAGAACTAGAAAAAATAAAAGATCAAATCGAAGGATAATTTTTAAACTTTTTCAAAAAAAAATGATCAAAATTTGAACAACACTTTGGATTATATTTACTGTGATATTATTATTATTTCCTATATGATTACTAATCACATTTATTTTCAAAAAATGAAAATCTATTTCAAAATCTATGAAACAAAAGATAAATAACATAAGAGATTTAGAAAAGATGAAAAACGATTTATTGAAACAAAGTGCAAAAGAAGCAGCAGAAGAAAATAATATTAAACAAGAAGATATTATCATAAGTACAATATTTGACAATGCACAAAAAGATGATACTCCAGAAAAGACTCCTGAAGAACAATTCGCAACAAATGCTGTAGAAATTGAAGTAGAAGTAAAAGAAGATATCATAGAAGATCAAAAAAAAGAACTAAATGAAGAAGAAAATAAAGTAAAACAAGAAAAACAAAAGAAAATGCTAGATAAAGTTATATATGAGGCTTGAGAACTAAAAAAAAGTGGTAAAGTAGAGGACTATGAAAAAAAATTAATAGAATGATT
>JAZUKX010000129.1:0-1510 GCA_045643505.1 Candidatus Absconditabacterales bacterium
TTACTTTGAAAAAAAAATTAATTAATATATTACGATGGTTTATTATTCTATTAAAAAAATGAAAATAAGATTAGAACAAAAATGAGATTATCAAAAAGTAGAAAAACTAGTAAGAGATTGTTTTTTAGATGTTTATCGTCCTTGATGCTTAGAGCATTATGTTTTACATCAATTTAGATGAAAACCTGAATTTGTAGATGAATTAGATTTTGTAATGGAATTAGATTGAGAAATTATTTGACAGTCTATCTGTATAAAAGCTGAAATTCAATGTGATAATGCTTCCATTTTGCCAGTTTTGACTCTTTGACCAATCTGTATCTCAAAAAAATATCAATGACAATGATACTGACAAGAATTGTTAAATTTTGTATTTGAGAAAGCTGAAAATTTATGATATTGAGCCGTACTTTTTGAGTGAGATATCTGATTTTATTGAAAATGTGGCTGTACATATGCGAGTAATTATGGAATTCGTTACCATGGAGTGCCAGAATGATCAGATGTGTCTTTCTTTTTGTGCAAAGAATTAAAAAAATGATATTTACACAATATCACATGAGTTTATCAGACTCCAAAATGATATTTCGTAGATGAAAAAGAGGTAGAGGAGTTTGATAAAAAATTCATATAGTTATTATTCTATAATGACAATTCAATCCAAATTACAAATATAAGCACTAGGAAATAAATTTTTTATTTTTTTTAATATTTTTGGATCGTTTTCATATTTTCTTCAGACTAAAATTCCTTGGATACAAACTGCTGGAATTCCAAATAAAATAGCACTTTCTCTGTCCGTGAAAAAAATATCTTTATTGTCTCTCTCTTTTACAAAGAAATTTTCCCAGATGTCGGGGTGAACAAAATCTTTGACATCTTGTAAGTTCATCTTTGGGTTTAAAATATCAAAATCTATTAAATTACCACAGTTTCAATTAAATATGATTCAAATTTGAACACAATCTTGAGATAACGAAGGCATAAACCTAGACTCTTTTGTCTGTTCTAATTCCCAATAGTTTATTCATAATTTATTTATGACTTTTAATAAGTTGTCTTTTTCGTTATATGGAATTATCTTTTGGATGTTTTTTCATTTTTTGTTTTTTGTTTGCCATATTCTTCATCTCAAACATCAAAAACTATACAGATTGATGTAATCTTTTAGTTTGTATGATTTTTTCAAATTCCAAACTCAAACTGTGTATAAATATTTTCCACTTCTTCAGGTTGAAAATTGTCATGTAACCAATCCATCCTTAGCAATTTGTTCTAATCACTCAAAATTTTTATAAGTTCAGTGAAGTAATGTTCATTTTTTTAATTTTACTTCACCTCAAACTTTATATTTATGTTTTTTCTGCTTATAATTATTCTCTAATTCATAAAAATTCTCAACTTGTTTCAATAACAAATTTTTTGAAATTTGATTCAAATCACTTGAATTTATTTTTTCTATATATTCTTTTTTCTTCATGGATTATTTATAAAAAAATAAATTATAGCT
>JAZUKX010000130.1:0-4244 GCA_045643505.1 Candidatus Absconditabacterales bacterium
TTCTACCTCACTGTTCATCAATTGTCATACCAAGTATTGCTTCATCTTGGGTTACATCGATTTTTGTATCTTTATTTATATAGACGAACATTGGCATAATCATTGGAACTCTACCAATAATTTGCTCTATGAAAGTTCATAAATCCTCTTTTATAAGTTTTAAATTATCTTTTACTTGCATTCTTCTTTTTGCATTTTCAATATATTTAGCTCTAGCAAAATCTACCACTTTCGTATGGATATCTTTTACCTCTGATGAGTAAACGAATCATCTAGATTCTATTTGGATATTTCAAACTAATTCTTTTGTCTTTGCATCTACTTTGAAAATCAATGCCAAAACTCAATCTTCAGCCATAATACTACGAGCTTTGATTACATATTCTCAAGATAAATGTCATGTTCATTTTCCATCAACCATTACTGTATCCAATTTCAATGTTTCTTTTCATAATACTGTGACATTATCATACATTTCGATAATTTCTCAGTTTTTACTTGGCATAAGGATGTGATTTTCTGGGATTCACATATCCATAGCTAAATTTTTGTGTGCATATCTTTCTTTTGCTGGCATGAAATATGGCAAAAAGAATTGAGGTCTGAGCAAAGATAGCATCAATTTATGGTCTTCAGCACAACCATGTCAACTAGCATGGACATCGATATCATCATTTGTGATTAAACGAATATCTTTGAATACTAAATTATTTATCATATCATTTACAGCTTGTTCATTTCCAGGGATTGGAGTGGCAGACATGAGAATTGTATCTCATTTCCTAAATTTCATGAATGCGTGTTCGTTCCTAGCCATCCTAGTCAATGAAGCAAATTCTTCTCATTGAGCTCAAGTAGAAAGCACTAATACTCTTTCATCTGGGAACGTATCTATTTCTTCAGAAAGTTTACGGATATATCATTGAGGAACTTTGATGTATCATAATTGCTGACAAATTTCAATGTTATTTACCATAGATCTTCATGAAAGGAAAACTACTTTGTTGTATTTAATAGCACTATGAACGATCTGGATAATACGACCAATATTTGAAGCAAATGTAGCAATCAACATCCTTGATTTTGTTTTTTGGATTAATTCATCCAAATTTTCTCAGATTTGTTTTTCTGAGACTGATCGTCATTTTTTGTTTGCTCACAAAGAATCTCAGATATATAATTTGACTCATTCTGCTCAAATCCTAGCTATTTTAGCTAAATCTGCTGGTCTATCGATAGCAGGTGTATGATCTATTTTGAAATCGGCAGAATCAAAAATAAGTCATTTTGGTGTTTGGATAGCTATTGCTAATGTCTCTGGGATATTGTGATTTACAGGCACAAATTCCAATGTAAAGCAACCTAATTTCAAAATATCTGTATCTGGATCTATAATTTTATATTTCAATTTTTCTGCATCTTTTGGATTTTCAAATGTCTTTTTGATGATTCCAAGACTTAATGGTGTAGTATAAATCATTGGAAATCCAAGCTCTGGCAAAATATCTTTGAGTGATCAAATATGATCTAAATGTCCATGAGTCAAAACTATTCATCTCAATTTTTTGATATTTTTTTTGATATAAGAAATATCTGGGATTATATAATCAGCTCCAAAATTTTCTTTTCCACAAAATTCCATACCAGCGTCAATAATGATGATATCATTTTCATATTCAATAAACATACATTGTCAAACTTGTTCCAATCACATCAAACTTCATATTTTCACTGGTTTTTCTCATTTTTTGATTAATTTACTTGGATCATCAAAATCCATATAATTTTTCTTTGATAAATGACGTAAAAATGCTTCTGATGTCATTTCCTTCTCTTTCAATGGGATTGGAGTTTTTTGCATATTTGTAGATTTTCATCTGACATTACTCTGATTTTGTGGCCTTTTAATACTTGGCATTTTATTTTGGGTAGATCAATTATCTACTTTTTGTATTTTTGTATCTGGTCTTCCTCTTTTAGAATTGTTTTTGTTTAAAAAATCAATATTAAGAGATCATAATAAACTTGTTCATTCAGTCATAATTTTTGTTTTCTATTAAAGTGTAAAATAAAAGTTTTGATAGTTTATTATTATATAATAACAAACTAAATTTTAATTAATAATCTATACAATGAATTTGGAATCGTTTAGAAATTCATGCACAGACAGGAATATCCCAATAATCAGCATAGAAACTGAATTGTTTTTGTGAAAGCTATTAAACAAATATAAACCTAAATGGTGTCTAGAAATATGAAGTGCTGTATGATATAGTTCTATTTTTATAGCAAACACTATCAAAGAACGATGATGAGTCCTTTATTCTTTTGAAATTTCTTATCCAAGCTATCTAGAAGGTATACAAAATATTTGAAAGTATGGATTGAAAAATTTGATTGTATACCCTTTTGATTTTCAAAAGACAGAAATTAGTAAGCTAATAGCACATCCTATCGATTTTGCTTTTATAGATTGACAAAAAAGTCAGTATGTTAATTATTTGATAAATATTACTAATATTCTCAGTACCAATAATGTATTGGTATTTGATGATGTAATCAAATTTAAATCTAAGATGATTCAATTATACGAATATTTAGAAAAAAATCAAATTTTTTATGAAGAAAAACAAATGGAAAAATGAGATGGAATTATTGTAATTAATAATGAGAAATAAACAATGAATAACTAAAGTACATTCCAATATATTATTAATTATAAAATTTTAATTAATACTATTCCATATCTACTTCTGGATCTTCTCAATTTGTATTTGATGTTTTTACAGATACATCTTCATGTGTCTCATCGTTTTTCATCTCAACTTGTAATGCTCATCACTCTTTTCCTATCTTATATTTTTTTCATGCTAGTTCTAATTGGTCTAACCTCTTTTCTACAGCCTCATCTAAATATAATCGAGCATCCATATCACCAACTTCATCTTCTTCCAAAATTTTTGGAGTCTGAATAATTCAGATTTTTTTTCAATCAATATTTAATAGATAATTTAATTTATTATCTTTTCACAACAAAACTTTGGCTCAAATTCACATAATATCATATTCTCCTGGATATTCTATCAATGCGTGTGGCAATCTCTCTGTCACAATATCTGGACCAGCTTCTAATGCTAAATTCACATGATCTGAACTTGGAGTGTCTGCTCAAAACAAAACTCTATCCTCTACCAAAAATCATCCTGATTCTAATTTAATGTTTACCATTTTTTCTGTCATTTAAATTTTAAATATTTTTTATCCAAAGAAGTTTGGATTAATAAGTTTTAATATCAATCATGAACATCACAAGAGTATTAAGCAAATAATTACTTTTTTCAATAATTCTGTCCCTTTTTTATAATTTCACTCATTAGCCACACTTGTTGACATCAAAAATCATGCTACAATTACAATAATTATTGAAAATATCATAATTGCTGTAATTAATATTTTTGTCAGTCATTTCATCAAATATGGAAATGCGTTTAGTTGGTTTACTCATTGTGTTGTATCATTTCAATTAGTCATCTCAATACAATCTCCTATGAATGGAACAACAGTATTTAACTTAACTCAACAACATCATCTTTCAGGATTACAAACACATTTACATTTTTCTTCAACTCGATCCTCTCAATCGGGACACACTTTTTGATCTTGTGGTTTATCACATTGGGCGACACAACAATTATTTTCTAATACATATCACGATGCACATCATGTACTACTAGGTGGATTAGCACACGTTATTGGCTTACAACAATATTCTTCTAACTGGAAATCATTAGAGCATCAACTATTAGTAGGGTTTTCTCGACTTGAATTTATTTGTTTACAAACATCCGTATTTAAATAACTACCAATTGTCTGATTTCATAATTTACAATCAACACTACTTCACATCAATTTTTGCAAGCTTCAAATTCATCATGTAGTATTCAAATTAATAGTTCAAATTTTTTGATTATCCTCTTTTCATGAATTATATATATTAATATATTGCAATCGCAAAGATTCTTGTTGTCATTTCTTTTGGTTAAGAACTCAAGAATTAGATTGATTTTTTATATATAATTCTAGTCAATTTCAGTTATTACAATACCAAGAACTATTTGTACTATAATTTGTACATCAACTATTAGATTGTATTCATACATTTGAACAACTAGGAGTATAATTTCATAATAATATTCAAAAAAAACATATTCACAATGTGAATAATCATGATAATATTTTTATTC
>JAZUKX010000131.1:0-7423 GCA_045643505.1 Candidatus Absconditabacterales bacterium
ATTTCGAACATACAAAAAAAAATCAAATTTTTCATTTGTCAGACTTTTTGAAATTACAGTCCATTAATATGCAATGCTGTACTCAAGAATCGGATATAACGATTCTTCGTGTCCTTCCACAAATCAACAATCTGTAAGTATAACTGAAAAATTTGATAGGGTTCTTTTCCCTCGACTTTTCTAACTCGATTGAGAGAAAAGTCGAGTCTGGGGTTTGGGGGCGAAGCACCCCCAAACATTTCGAATGAACGCGAGAAATCCACAGTCAGCAGTAATGGATTTCTCAATCGCTTCGCTCCTTCGAAATAACACATCCCATCATTTTGAACGAATATGAAAAATTCTTTTTATAAAAAGCATAAGAAATTCCTTATCATTCCATATCATTTCACTTAATTCAAAAAACTTTTTTGACTTTTTTTGTCACAAATCGACATTTAATTCGTATACTATATTAGTGGTATTTAGACTTTTTTTCAAAAATGAAACTTCAAGATTATTTTAAAACACAAAATAACTATCATATAGACACTCAAGACAAACTTTTGATGTTTGAAAAGATTATCTCAAATCAAAATAAATCCAAAAAATCTTTCCAAAAAATATTCAACATCAAATCTTTTGCTTATTGATTTATGAGTGTTATTATTTTAATTTGAATTTATTGAGTATTTTTTCTTTGAGGGACTACTCCTACCTGAGATTTTGTCATCCAAAACGACACAAATACTGTTAGTGCAGACTACATTGCAAATATTGTAGAATTCAATGGTACTTTTTATGTTGCTCACGAAAACAAAATTTACAGGACCAACAAAATTGCCAACTGAGACAGTGTTGTCCTCAAAAAATGAACAGAATTAGTACTAAATATAAATTCTGGTACTCAGACCAAACTAGTTTGACCTGCTAGATTCAAACTTTCTCAAAATGAAAGTGGTACTTATCAATTAGCCATTGCCGAATGAGATTATATCCAGATAGAAAGTGATTCTTGAGAAAATATGGAAGTAGTATTACAAGATGATATAAAAATACAAAACTCCAAAAATCTAAACATCTTGATCACAAAGACAGATAATGAATACAAAATCAATAATCAATGATCTCAAATCAAAGTCACTACAAACAACAAAACAAAACAAGTCGAAGAAAAACAATTATTAGCTATCAAAGATGATGATATTAGATTGATTGAAAATGTTGAAGATTTCAAACAAGCGTTTACAAATCAATCAATTAGCCAGACATTTGAAATTACTGATAAAGAGCAAAGCTCTACAGATGCAGCAAATGCATTGATAAAAGAAATTACTGAAAATAAAAACAACAATACAACTATCATCGACAATGAAAAAATATCTAACGAATTATGAATCACAGACAGTTTACAAATTCCTTCCCAAGAACAGACAAGTGTATTATATAACACATTAGACAGTTCTTCTTTGATGTGGACATTAGAATCTATGTACAAAGACCGAATTTCTGGAAATCAAAATGACTATAATTCTCTCAAAAATAATTTAAATTCAAAAATTCAAACATTAGCAAAGACATTTAATTTAAACATTTCAAAATGAGATATCTCTACAAATATCTCTGAAATCAAAAAAACTATTTGAGAATCTTATCATATACCAAGTACTCAAATAAATAAACTTACCACATTATCAAATTGGATTTCATATATTCAATCTCAAAATCAATGATCAATCACAGATCCACAAAAGATTGAATCTTCATGGACAAATTTGATAAACAACTTACCAAGTAATCTAAAATTCAATTAGTTACCGAGTATCTTAAATATTCTGGTAAATTTAGTTTAACCACAATCAAAACTAAATTACGTAGGGCAAAATAACTGGCTGTCGATCTAAACTCGCCAGTTATTTTTTTTATTTTCAAAAAATTTTATTAAACATTCAGCACACACGTCATTTCGACCGCACCATGTCATTTCGACTTTATGCAGCTATGCTGTATTTATGCTGCTATGCTGTACAACGGGAAAAATCCACATCCAACACCCACGTCATTTCGAGGCTTTAGCCGAGAAATCCACTTCCGACACTCCAGTCATTTCGAACGTATGTGAGAAATCCACATCCGACGCCATGGATTTCTCAGTCGTTTTACTCCTTCGAAATGACACATGTACAGACATTTCGACTCTGAACGAAGTGAATGAGGAGAAATCCACATCCGACGCCATGGATTTCACAGTCGCTTCGCTTCTTCGAAATGACACATGTCATTTCATTTCCAAAAAACAAAAATTTTTCTTATACAACTAATTAAATAATATTTCGACAAAAAAAAACCGCCTCAAACAGCAGTTCAGACGGTTTTAAAATTTTAAATTTTTACAATTATTTTATCTTTTTGATAGTTATATCGAATATTAAAGTTTTTCATGCTAATTCATGATTTGCATCCAAATAAACTTTATCTTTTGTTACTTTTGATACTTTTATAGATTGACCATATGGCGTATACAATACTTGTCATTCCTCATACTGATTTGGATTATCAAGATCTGATTTATCCACTTCATATACTAATTTTTCATCTCGTTCTCCATATGCATCTTTTGCTGGAATTTCTATAGTCTTCGTCTGTCATATTTTCATTCATTCTACACCATTATCAAATCCAGCAATCATTTGACCAGCTCATACTGTAAAAGCCAATCATGCATCATAATCTCTAGCTTCATTGTACTTATCACAACCTTTTGCTACAGATTCTACACTAGTATCAAATACTGTACCATCAGCTAATCTACCAATATAATCTACAACAATTTCATCTCATTTTTGTACTTGTTGACCATCTTGTCATTTAAAATCTGCATTTGCTAAATACTCTTTTACACTATCACACATATTACTATCAGAATTATTAGATAAAATAGAGGAACATCCTCACACAATTAATGCTAATATCAAGAATACGCTCAATAGCACTAATTTATTACAATTTTTCATTTCTTCACTAAAAAAAATAAAAGTGAGGTATACAATAAATAAAAAATGTCAAATTGCAATACAAAAAAAAATACACAAAATTTGCAAATTTATTTTTTTTCAAATATAATATACATGAGTAAAAATTTTTACAACAAAAAAACAAAAAAGATGAACATTACCAAAAAAAGACTTATAAAGACATTACTATCACTATCTTGTATTATGTTTTTTTCTATTTGTACTGCTGTAGTACCCGAACAATACTACTCCAACTACACTATAAATGATGATCGAGAAAATATTTCTCGTATATTTGTAGAAATTAATGCAAACGATGGTATTTGAGTACAGACACCTACTACTACTTTTTATGAACTATATCAACACTTTTCTAATATATTTCCAAAATTTCCACAAGAATATTCTTTTCAGATTACATATCAAAGATGTTTGCAATTGACACAAAGTTTATCAAATGCTTTTGATTTTAATACATATTCATCTTTCAAAGATTTATGTTACTCTCCACTATCTAGTATTTTAAATCAAATAGATTCTAATTATAGTATCAAAGCTTCAGTTTCTGTAAATCCAACAGCATGACCAGCTCCACTGACAGTAACTTTTGATGCTAGGACAAGTAAAGACCCATCTAATGAAACAATTCCAGAAAATAATTATTTTCGGTATTACAGAGATACAGAATGAATAGATCAACCTATTTGAATAGGTTCAGTATTAAGTCACACTTTCACAGAAGCTTGAGTATATCTAGTACATATGACAGTAAGGAGTTCAAATTATGATAAATGATATTTTGATTGAGAACGTACTTTTTCTATAAATGTTACACCAAAATCAGCAATTATTTCTGTTTATGCAAATAGTACAAGATTAAGCACACTTGATAAACAAAAATTTTGAACACAAGAATGATTAAATTGAATTGTTTTTGATGGTTCTGCTACTATCCCATTATGATGAAGAATAATTCAAAAACATTCATGGACAATCACATCCACAGATTGATTTAGATTCTACAAAGAATGAGAATGAACACCTTGAATCATAAAGGTAGTATTGCCTGAAAACTGAGAATATTCTGTTGTCTTAAACACAAGAGATAATGAATGAAATTCTGTTTCTGAAAAATATTCTGTATTAATTTCCGATCCTGTTGCTATAATCAAACAATCTCCAGCAGAATGAAATACAAGTACAAATTTTTCTTTTGATTCTAGTACATCATACTCTGTCATGTCTAGTCTAAGACTAAATACTTGGGAGATATTTAATGAAGCTTGAGATAAAATAAATACATACCAATGAAAAAGTATCCAAAACAAATTTTCAAAACCTTGAAAGTATACTGTAAAACTCACAGTAGAAGATGAACTTGGACAGACAAATACAGATACAATACAAGTCAATGTAGAATCATCAAACCCTGTTGCTCAATTTACAATAAAAAATTATGATGATTGGAAATATCCATCTAAATTCTTATTAGATGCATCTTTATCTTCAGATATCGATGTAACAAATAAATATGATGAATTATACTATAGCTGGTCTTTTTCAGATCCAGAAAACACAAATATTGAACAAGTTGACTCAGAAAATAAAAAAATTACTGTAAGTTTTAATTCTGTTTGAACTCACACGATCACATTGACAGTCACTGATAAGTATTGAAAAACAAATGAAATATCAAAAGATATAAAAGTTGAATCTGTAATAAGACCTGAAATAAAATCATCATCAGACACTGCTATTTGGTGAGATCAAATAGATTTTATTGCACAATCAAACAAAGATATAATTAGCTATACACGAAATTTTGGTGATGGAAAAACAATAACAACACAAACAAACAGTATTTCTCATATATATACACAAGCATGAAAATATAAAGTCACACTAAGTGTAGTTTGAGCAGACTTTACAGAAAATGAAATTTATAAAAACATTTTCATATGAAACAAAAATGAACCAATTTGAGCTTATGTAGTTTATTGAGATAATAATATGGTATTGAGACAAAATGAAGAATGTAGTTATGTAGAAAACTGAGAATCTTACACAGTACCAGCATACAAAATCACAAGATATCAAAATGCCACAATAAATCCTTCAGAATTATCTACGAATATAAAATGAACAAAAACAGATCTTGTTTATTATTTCCAAGAAAAACTAAAAAGTATAGTCAAAACTACAAACACTTATAAAGTTAGTTTCAAAGAATTATGATGTTCTTATGTTGATTTTACTGTAGAAGATACCACTGTATGAGTTACAAATAAACAAAGAATTTGGTTTAAAGTATACAATGCTCTACCAACATTAAACAATGTATCACTAGCTTTTCCTCAATATGGAAATGAATCTTGAATCTGATTTAATGAATGATATGTAAATGATATTTTTAATTACAATTATGATCCATTAATTGTTAAAGTTACAGCAGATTGATCAAAAGACCCAGATTGATTTATATCATACTACAAACGATATTATTATTACAAAGATGATCCAGGAAGGATTCTTGAGACTAAAATTACTCCAAGTACAATAAATTATACTTTCTTCTCAATACCTCAGACACCTGGAGAATTTATGTTTGGAGTGACAATGTATGATAACGACGATTGAAAACAGTCTAGTGAAGATGTTTTATGAAATGGTCCTATAGTATTTTTCCCTCCAGACACAGAAAGACCAGATATCCCTATCGTTACACTAAAAGTAGACAAAACTACAGTAGAAGTTTGAGATGAATTAACTTTTGATGTAGTATCAAAAATCATATCAGATAGAAGTGATTTTGTACAAGAAAGGACAATCATGTATGATTTTGATGGAGATGGAGAACGAGATTTGACTACAAAAGATGATCATGTGACATATACATATACAAAAGCAAGTGATATAGGATATATACCAAGAGCTGCTGTATTATATAGATGATATCAATGAGATGCGAAATGAGATACAATAATTGTCAAAGAATGATTGAAACCAAGGACAATGTTTACATCAGCATGAAAATTTGTTTTATTTAGAGATGTAAGTCTTTGAAATATAGAAAAAAGCACTACATGTCTAAGTTATGTAGATTGTCTGAAAGATAATAATTGATATCTACAAGATACAAAAGATACCAAAAATTTTTATTTTGAATATCCAAATTTTTGAAAATATTACATTTCAACAAATCTTGTAGATAAATATGCAAATGAAGCAAAAAAACAAACAGCATTAATACTATCTGGGACAACAAAAGCAGATGGAACTACATCAAATTTTGATTGATACTACAAAATATTATCACTACCTGAATATGAAACTACAGACAACTGAACTATAGAAATTTCTGTATGAAAAAGTTTAAACAATAGTGTATTATTTTACATATTATACAATGATTTCTGAAATGAAGACAGACAATGTTTTGTAGATTTAGATATTACAGATTGAAATACAAAAGACTTTTATTGTGATGAAATGTATTTTGCTGAATTCGATCCAAGTTATGAAAATATGGCCGGAAAATTATACTACGAGACAGAAAATGGACTTCAAAGTCAGGATATCATCATATCATTCCTAGATTATTCAATAAATCTAGATGAAAATACAAAAGTTATTTACAATAAATTAACATCTTTAATTTATGGAATTTCAGATGAAGATAGCCTAAAAACATTACTAATAAATTTACAAAAATGAATTTTAAACAAAGCTGAAAATCAAGGTAATGTAGTAGCAATACAAGAATATCTAACAAATAATCCAAACACAAACCTCACAAACACAGAAAAAGATGATTTAAATTGGATTTTGACAGAATTAACAGATAGCACGACTATTTCTGCTGCTGGATGAAATGAATATGAATATGCCAAATATGAAATATTAGCAATTTTACCTACAAATCTACAAACAGAAGTAGAACAGTTATTCTTTAATTTTGAAAATGCAAAATGAGACAAAGAAAAACAAATAGATGAAAAAGAAGTAAAAAAATGAATCTTAAATCAAATAATCACATTAGTATCAAGTAAAATCGCACAAGATCCATGAAATCAATGACCAGATGAGATATCAAAATCAGATATGGAAGATATTATCATGCCAAATATGTGTGTAATACTAAATTATTATGATATCCCAAGTGAAAAATGTATTTCTGATAATACAAAAATGGTAGACAATTCACAAAAAATCAAAAAAGAAACATGAGACAATATAGTAAATAATGAAAAAGCAAAATCAGGACTAAAAATAGTACTCATAATAATATGAAGTATTATATGATTATTAGCTCTCATGGTATTAGTATTTGCTATAAAAGCAAAATTACACAAAGATAACGATGAATGATAAAAAAAGTATTTAAAAATTTGACTTTTATGTAAAAATATATATAATATATATAACCATTT
>JAZUKX010000132.1:0-4855 GCA_045643505.1 Candidatus Absconditabacterales bacterium
TTATCAAATTTTTGCTCACAAATCAAAAAATTAAGAATAAAACGACCTTTATTCTTAATTTTTAATTATTAATTTTTAATTATAATACAATATTACAAATCTTTCATGGAATATAGATTACTTTTTTAATTTCTCATACTAAATTTCTACTGATTTTTTCATCATTTTTTACTATCTCCATAACTTCATCTTGTGTAGCTGTTTTTGATATTTCTATCGTTCATCTTACTTTTCCATTTACTTGTACAGCCATTGTAATAATATCTTGTACTAGATATTTTTCTTCAGCTTCTGGTCGACGTTTTCCATCAAAAATACTAAATTCATTTCACAATTTTTCTCGGAATTCTTCTGCCAAATGTGGAGCAAAAGGTGCTAATAATATTATCAACGTCTCAAATGTTTTCTTTGATATTTTTTCTACTCATGTTAACTCATTTACGAGTATCATCATTTGAGCAATAGCAGTATTGAATCCAAATCTATTGCTAATATCTTCATCTACCTTTTTGATTGTCTGATGTAATGTCATCAATATTTTTTTGTCATCTTCATGATTTTCATCTACTTTTGACCACAAATTACAAACTCTATCCAAAAATTTTTTTACTCATTTTACTCAGTTTGTATTTCGACTAACAGCTTGATCAAATGGTCACATAAACATCTCATACATTCTCAGTGTATCTGCTCCATATTCATTTACAATATCATCAGGATTTACTACATTTCATCGTCTTTTTGACATTTTACGTCCATCTTCAGCCATGATAAGTCATACAGATTGATAATTTTTGAAAGGCTCTTCTACACTTGTAATTCACATATCTTTCAAAAATTTATTCCAAAATCTAGCATAAATCAAATGTCTATTAATATGTTCAGCTCATCAGACATACATATCTACTGGATGCCAAAATTTTTCTTTTTCTGGATCAACTAATTGATTGTCATTGTGCGGATCCATATATCTAATCCAATACCGACTTGATCATGCTCGTCCTGGCATCGTATTTGATTCTCTTTTTGCATCAGCTCCACAATGTGGACATTTACAATTAATCCATTCTGGGATATTTGCCAATGGTCATTCTTCAGTTCCTGTTGGTTCATAATTTTCTACATCAGGCAATCTCAAAGGCAAATCGGATTCTTGCAAAGGTACTATTCCACAATTTGGACAATGAATCATAGGAATTGGCTCTCACCAATATCTTTGACGAGAAAATACTCGATCCTGTAATCTATAATTTACTTTCTTTCATCCAATTCACCTTTGTTTCAGCCATTCTTGCATTTTTACAATAGCAACATTTGATTCCAAACCAGAGAATTCTCATGAATTATTTACAATTCATTTTTCAGGATAACAAACTTCACAATTTTTAATTTTTTCATAATCTTCAAAATTTGGATCTGCAGGCAAAATACTATTTATAATTGGAATATTATATTTCTTTGCAAAATCAAAATCTCTCTCATCATGAGCAGGTACAGCCATTACGACTCCAGTACCATAATTTGCTAATACATAATCTCAAATATAAATTGGAACTTTTTGGTTATTAAATGGATTAATTGCATAAGCTCATGTAAATTGTCATGTCTTTTCTTTTTGTAGTCATGTCCTTTCCAATTGTGTTTTATGTTTTGCTTTGTCTATATATTCTTCAACTTGAGCCCTATATTCTGCTGTAGTAATTTTGGATACTAATTCATGTTCTGGAGCCATCACCACAAAAGACATACCGAAAACTGTATCAACTCTAGTCGTATAGACACTTATTTGTTCATCAAAACCATCAACATTCATATCAAATTCAGTACCTTCAGAGCGACCAATCCAATTTCTTTGCTGATCTTTGACACTTTCTGCCCGTCCTGGCAAATCCTCTAACCCAGCCAAAAGTCTATCTGCATATTTTGTGATTCTAATTACTCGTTGCTTCATTGGTTTTTGTTCTACAGGAGTTCCACATCTTTCACATGTACCATCCGCATCCAAATCTTCATTTGATAGTCATGTCTTACAAGTTGGACATCGATTTATAGGTTTATAATCCATATAACACAATCTTTGACTATCTACAAAATCAGATTCAGACATTCATCTTGGAATTTTTACATCACCAGATTTGATTTTGTTTTTTAGACAATCAATACCATAAGCTTTTTGATCTTCTTCATCAAAATAACTATTGTACATCTTCAAAAATGTCATCTGAGTCCACTTGAAATAATCTGGCTCTGCAGTATTTACTTGTCTATCTCGATCATAAGTACAACCAAACATTGCCAACTGTCTCTTGTATGTAGCAATATTATCTGCAGCTGCTTTTTGAGGTTTTACTTTGTGAGCGATAGCATATTGCTCAGTACCAACTCCAAATGTGTCAAATCACATCGGATGTAATACTTTCTCTCACATCAACATATGCTTACGAGCGATCACATCTGTAGCTATATATCATTTTGGATGTCAAACATGTAATCCAGCTCCACTAGGATAAGGAAACATATCTAAAATATAAAAACTTTTTTTATCACTATCTTCAACCGCCTTGTAAGTTCAAGCTTCTTCTCGCTTTTTCTGCCACTTTTTACCAATTTCTACAAAATCCATAATAAAAATAATTACCAAAATAAACAAAAATATTAATTATAAATTATATTTTTCTAAAACAAAAACAAGAAAAAAGTTACAAAAAAGGATAAATTATGTTAAATTACAAAAAACAATATTACAAATCACTAAAATTATTATTTCATTACTACTCGATGTCGATTCTCTCAATTATCATGTATTAATTCATCTTTTGAAATGTTATATCAATTTCTCTCAGCAAAAGCTTTGACCATACGATAACTTGTATCTTCTCTAGCTCTAGCAAATACTGGCATATCTGGATATTTTTCTTTCACTTCTTTCATCCAATGAGAAATCATTTTCAATCCAGATTTTCACCTTTCTTTCTCATCTATCGCGAAATCTGATATATAAACTCATGGAGTTCAATCTGACATTTTTCATTGGTATGCTAGTATATATCAACTGATTTCTCATTTTTCATTATACCACGCAAATGATAAATTTGGTCTTCATTTGAGTGTATTATTTAAAATACTAGCTGTAATCTCATGCTGTAAATTTCACAGATGATCTTTCATACTTTCTGGATATATTTTTCATTCTAAGTATGAAATCTGGACCACATCTTCTATAGAAAGTGGATGAATTCATGTCTTTTTTATCTTTTCTTTTTGCTCTCAAGCATCTAAATCTCATTGCAAACTATAATCTGAGCTATTATCAGTATAAGCATTTACAAATACTTGCAAACTCTGATTTGGCACTTTTTTATTTAAAATATCTAATTTATTATAATTTACTCATGAATAAAATTTGCTTGTATTGATTGGAATTCAGTTTTGAGATATCGGGTTTTGTCTAATATATTCTGAGAAAAATTTCTCATACATTTGGCGAACAGCTCAAGCATATTTATTTCCAAAATTTGGATTTGCTTCTATATTGTCCATTGTGATTACATATTCTTTTGGATCTTTGTAATCTTCGAATTTATCTCACAAAACTGTCGCTATATCATGTGTCGTATTGCTTTTTATTTTTCATAATAATGTATTGAAATTTTCAGGTATTTCCCTATTTAATGTCACCCAACTTGTCACTTTCAGATTATCTTCTTTAGGATCTTGATCTCATTCATAGATACAGAAATCTGTACAATATGGATTAAACATTGCTACTACTTTCTTTCCATGTCATTCTGCGAGAGAATCACAATTAAATCCATTAAATCGGTTATTTGGATCAGATTTTGGACTGATTTTTGCAGTCATTTCTTTTAAATCTCTAAATTTATTGAATTCTGAATATCACAATCCGACAAATAATGAAATTATTTCTTTTTCACCATATTTTTTAATAACTTCTTCTATAAAATTCTCTTTGTCTTCTTTCCATATTTGGAACCACATTGTATCATCTCACTCTTCTTTCAGTTTTGTGATGATTACTGATATTTTTTGCTGATTAGCAAATCTTAATAAATTTTTTATCTTTTCTTGGATTTCTGTTTTTGTATATACATTATTTCCATTGATGTAAAACTTCATCTCGAAAGGTTTGAAATAACTCAATTGATCATAAATTCACAATGGTAAACAATTTACCAAATCTCTAGCATCGAAATCCAAAAATGGAAAATCTGTCACCATATGAGATGGTTTCTTAGCCTGATGAATTTTTTCTAAATCATAAAATGTAGTATCACCTAATCATAAGAACTCTTCTGGATTATCATACATTTTCATGATAATTGGCTTTGTCCTTGGATGATAAATAGCTGATTTATAGTATTCATACAATTTCTTATCATCAGGATTATTACTATTTGCTAACGTTTGTAATTTTATAAGAGATTCTTTATTTCTCAACATCTGTAAAATTACTAAAACTTGCTCGAAATTATCTAAGTTTTTATATAATTCTCATGTTCTTTCTTTCTCTAAAATTGAATTTACCAGCATTATAAAATCAGAATTATTTTTTAATCAATTATCGTATTCTAATTCTTTACCTATAAATTCGTTCCAATTTGAATCATATTTTTCCAAAAAATTATTTAACTGCTGATATCAATTATTTCTATCTCCAGCTACTCATAGATAGTTTTTGATAAATTTCTCTTTAGAGATTCATTTTGTTTCTAGATATTGTGCTAGTTGTATTATTTTATCGTAATGTAATAATGCATTATGTGGATCTCTGAAACGATTTATAAGTTTTTTATTTCCATGTACTTTGTCCACGAAATATGTCCAAACTCATTCT
>JAZUKX010000133.1:0-3358 GCA_045643505.1 Candidatus Absconditabacterales bacterium
AATAGAACAATATCTTATCAAATGAAATGGAAATGTGGCATTACACCAAAAAATGGAAGAGAACCGAGCAACTTTAGATGAAGAAGAAATAATATTGAACTGACAAATAGAACATAAAGAACTTCTAAAGATCGATAAAAGTAAAAGATTAAAAAGAATTAGGGAATTTATAAAAAATCCCCTTGTTTTCTGGGAATTTAGTGATCGAAATCTAAGAAAGTTGATTGTTGAAGTTCGATTTTGAGATAGTTTATATTATTCGAAGAATTGAAAACTTCAAACTAACGAAAACCCAACTCTGTACTCTATTTTAAGCGATTTTTCGCAAATTAATACCCCGATTTACCAGGGATGGGACTCGAACCCACACGACCGTGTCATCACCAGATTTTGAGTCTAGCATGTCTACCAATTCCATCATCTGGGCATGAATTAATTTTGATTGTATTTTATTCCAAATGAATGTTTACCAATTCTCCCGCCCTGCGGGATTCTTTCTATCGGAAATTTTCTGTACTATGTTTGAAAATTTCTCGATATCAAGAACATCATCTGGGCATAATACAATATATATCACTACACGTACATATAGTATTTATATTATATTTTTTATTTATAATTTCAATATATTTTTATTTAATAGCAAGGTTCATATATTTTACTACTAAGAATATACAGAAAGCTACGATTACAAAGTCTATAAATCTAGCTAAAACTTTTCCGTATAATATTCATTTGAAAGATAAATCTTCTAATTTTTCTATTTTTAATCTTTTAAAGATAGGAGCAAATATTAAAGGTGTGATTAGATCTTCTATCAATGATTTTGTGAGATCTCAAACTTTTGTGGCGATTATCAATCAGATAGTAACACCTATTACATTGTAAGTTGAAAGAAATGTCATAAATTCTTGTATCATCTCTAATTTTTTGATATGTGTAAAAAACATTGTCTGTGTATAAAAAAATATATATAAAAATCAATTGATTTTTTGTTTTTTTTAGATAATAGTTTTTATGATGAATAAAATTTCATCAAACTTTTTAGAATATAAATATAGAAAATGGATTTGAATAAAGTACAATTGATTGGAAGATCTACCAACAATTTAGAAGTGAAGACTATTGAGAGTAGCGGTACATCTGTAGTAAACTTTACTATCGTCACAAACAGAAAATTTAAAAACAGAGATGGTAATGTAGTAGAAGAGGCTGAATATCATAGATGTGTTGCTTATGGAAAATGAGCTGAAGTTTTGTGACAATATGTTACAAAAGGAAAGAGGATCTATGTAGAAGGTAGATTAAGGACAAGGAAACGACAAGATACAGAAGGTAGAGATAGATATTCTACAGAAGTTATAGTTGATAATTTCATCTTTTTGGATTCAAAAAATTCTTGATCTGAATGAGATGATTTGATAGATTTACCAGAAGAATCTATTATACCAGAAGACGAAGAAGTTCCATTCTAAGTTTATAAAAAATATAAAATAAATTATAGTAAAAAATAAAATTTCTTAATTTTTTTGGAAATTTAATTTTAGATTGTTTTGTTTATGATGTGGAATAAGATTAGAGATATATTATTAGAAATTTTTGATATGTTAGCGTTTTTTGTTTTGGTGTTGTGAATTGTTTTGTTTGTTAGATTTTTTGTGGCTAATCCATATACAGTTGTATGATCTAGTATGGCACCAACATTTGCAGAAAATGATTTTATTATAGTAGATAAAATTTCTCAAAAAATTTGAAAGTTAGATAGAGGAGATGTTATTGTTTTTGTACCACATTGAAAGACAATACCATATATTAAGAGAATTATTTGATTACCTTGAGAAACTGTGAAAATTAAAGATTGATGAGTCCGAATTTGTGATTCTGAATGAGAAAATTGTAATCAATTAAATGAACCATATTTACCAGAATGATTACTAACCAAAACAAAATGTTGAATTACAGAATTTAAAGTAGAGAAATGATATTTTGTTATGTGAGATAATAGATGATTTAGTACAGATTCGCT
Source organism: Candidatus Absconditabacterales bacterium (assembly GCA_045643505.1). Lineage (GTDB taxonomy): Bacteria > Patescibacteriota > Gracilibacteria > Absconditabacterales > Absconditicoccaceae > JALOAF01. The sequence continues at coordinate 2,027 of JAZUKX010000133.1, forward strand.
TTGTTGTTTTGGATTGTGATGCTATGATTGAGCTACATATGAAGTAACGGATCCAGATATGATTTGAAAGGTAATGTTTAGAGTTTTTCCAAATTTTGGTACAGATTTTTATGGATAGTATTTAGATTATAACTGAGTATAAGATGGCTATAATTTCCACATTTGATCCTAAATTTCAAAATAAAATATTGCAAGATTGTATAAATGAATTTGGTGCCGATAATGTAGTTCATATTAGAAAAAGTAAATTATTTTTGTGGTGATTTGTTATATTGCCGTTCTTGTTGTGGCTGTTCACGTTGATAATTTTGTTATTTTGTTTTATTTATTTTATTCCGTGAAAATTGATTTGGTTGACTGTAGCTTTGTGTGTAATCGTTTTGTTAATTTGGATAAAACCAGCAACTATGATAATAAAATATTATTTGGATTATTACATGGATTTTTCTATTGTGACACCTCAATCATTCATTAGATATGATCAGACTTGATTTTTTAAAAGGACATCAAAAGTGATTGATTTGATTCATGTGAGATCTGTATCTGTGGAAAAAACGTGAATAATAAATAGTTTGTTTAACAATTGAAATATTGTTGTTTTGTCAGAATGATCAGATAATTCAGTTTGAGATTCAAAATCTGATGCTTGAAAGATCGTTTTTAGGTATGTGAAAGACCCAGAAAGATATTGAGAGCGTATTCAACGCATGCTAAAAGAAATAAATTATGACTAATTTTTATTAGATATATTATAATGGCATTATTATCTACTTTTGATCCTAAGTATAGGAAACAATTGATACAAAAAAATATCGATGAATTTGGCGTCGAAAATGTTGTGTTAATAAAAAAAAGTTGATTCTTTTTTGTAAATGTAGTTATTATCCCATTTTTGGTTATTTTGACAATTTTTGTATTTTTAATGGTATGATTATCAAAGGTTGTTGATATTGAATCTCTTTTTTATATTATTTTAGCTGTTGTCCTTTTTATTATATTCTTGTTGTGCGTATTCCAAATTATTCAGAGTTCTTTATCTTTTTTTATGTGATTCTTATTGTTTACACCAAAATCGTTTATAAAATATAAACAAAAGTGATTTTTTCATAATGATTTGAGGACTATAGATTTACATCATGTGAAATCTGTGCATGTAGAGAAAACATGATTATATGAAAGTTTGGCTTGATTATGATCATTAGTGATTGCTACAGATGGTATAGAGTGAACAAAAGATGGATCTCATAGTGGAAATATTAGATTTAAATATGTAAAGCATCCAGAAAAAAAAAGTGTAAATATTGAATATTTGTTAAATAATTTAAATTATAA
>JAZUKX010000134.1:0-2894 GCA_045643505.1 Candidatus Absconditabacterales bacterium
ATCATCTAGAAATAATATGTTGAAAAAAATTTCTTGAATAATCAAATTGAGGCACCAACGAAGAATCAATTCTATCTCATGATCAAATATATTGAAGTTTTTCCATAAAGATTATTTATTTTTAAATAATATTTTATAGTATAAAGATTCAACAACAAAAAACAAAACAATATTAAAACTTGAAACAAAAGCTAAATTTTATATATTGATTTTATAATTTTATAATTAAAATAAAAACAATGACATTACGTGAAGAACGAGAACAACGTGGTTTAATTTACCAATTCAGTGATGAATGACTCTTTGATTTATATAATAAATGATGACAAAAATTTTATATTTGATTTGATCCAAGTGCAGATAGTTTGCAAATATGAAATATGTTTTCAGTAATGGCTGCAATACACTTGATGAAATATGGAAATAAATGTTATTTTCTAGTTTGATGAGCGACAGGTAGGATTTGAGATCCAAGTGGAAAAAATGCAGAAAGGAATTACCTATCTCCAGAACAACTTGAGCATAACCAAAATAAAATTTACTGACAACTAAAGACATTTTTGGAAAATATCAATCAAAATTACGATATCAAATTTGATTATGAGATGGTAAATAACTATGATTTTATCAAAGATATGAGTTATTTAGACTTTTTATGACAAGTTTGAAAATATATCACAGTAAATTATATGATATCAAAAGAATCTATCAGAAAAAGAGTGGAAGATCCAGAACTTTCAATCACATACGCAGAAATGAGTTATATGTTGATTCAATGATTCGATTTTTGGTCATTATACGATAAATATTGAGTTAGATTAGAATTATGAGGTTCTGATCAACGATGAAATGTAACTACTTGAATGGATTTGATATCAAAAAAATTATGAGAAGATGCTGAAAAAGCTTATTGTCTGACAATACCTATCATCACAGACTCAAATGGTAAAAAATATGGTAAATCAGAATGAAATGCTGTCCGAGTAGACAGAGCAAAAAACAGTCCATATTTTGTATACCAATTTTTCTTAAATTCAGATGATAGTTTGATTGAAAAATTATTGAAAGTATTCTCTTTGAAATCACTTGAAGAAATTGATGAAATTGTAAGAAAACACAACGAAGCCCCAGAATTAAGATATGGACAAAAAGAACTAGCTACACGAGTAGTTGAAGTATTATTTGGAAAACAAGCGATCAAAGAAGTCGAGAAAATCACAGAAATATTGTTTGCAAATGAAAACAAAATGGAATTAATTAGCAAACTAAATGATGATGAGATTCAAGCACTTAGAGAAGCTACAAATTGAATAGAGGTTGAATGAGATGAATTTAGAATCTTAGATCTCTGTACTCAATCATGACTTACTGAATCAAACTGAGAAGCAAAGAAAATGATTCAGTCTGGTGCAATATACTGCAATGAAGAAAAAGTTACAGATATTCAACAAACTATAACGAAACAAACTGCTATAAACTGAGTTATTTTACTCAGAAAATGAAAAAAAGTAAATAAAACTATTATCTTAAAATAGAATCCCAATTTTTGCTTTTTCAAAAAAAATTCATATAATATACTATATGAATTTTTTTATAAGATAAAAATTAAGAATGGATAAAATTTTAAATAAAATTGAATCAAAAAATTGAATAAATATTTCCTGAACTAGTACTACGTGAACAAAAAAAGAAATATTAAAAATTTTAGAAAATAAAGAAGAAACTGAAAAATATAAAAAAAATCTACTACAATCAATAATTCTAAGATTTTTTAATTATGATTGATCTTTATGAAGATATTGCTGAAAATGAAAACAAGAATGCTCCGATTGATCTAATTTATATATATTGACAAAAGAATGACTCATAAAAGTATGATGTGGAGAATTTAATTCCGACACTTTTATCAATTGAGTATATAGTCGATATAACAAAGGATATAGCGAAAGATATAAATTCAAAGATTCACCTCTTCCATTATACGTAGTAAATCAATATCATAGTTATCTAGCAAACAAAAGGACTCAAAAATTAATGGAAGAAGATCCTCAAACATATTTAGAAAAATATACCACTCTATATTATATTCCAGAAACGAAAAAAACATTTAGCAAATTTGATGAAAATTTCCAAGACACCAATACAAAAATAAATAAAAAAGATATTATTGAAATTTCTGATGCAATATTACTATTTAGAAATAAAATTATATCAAGATTTGACCAAGAATTTACAAAAAAATATATGGATTATCTACAAACACTCACAGTAGAAGAATTAAAAACATATGCTAAAGATTCTGAAAACATAAAAAACCCAAATGAAAAAGCCTTACGAAATGTAATATACAAAGATATGGGATGTGACATATGTGGCTCTGGAATTTATTCTAACAATGCAATTAAATCTCGTTATGATCTTATCAACTCTTTTGATACTAACAAATGAGAATTCACTAGCATCCCAGAATTTAATATAAAAAATGAGGAATAATCCTCATTTTTATATTTATTTATATTATTTTCGACTATAAATCATCCAATCAAGCTAATAAATCATCTGGATTTTCTCATTCTCTAATTTTAGCTTCTTCATCTCTCAATTTTTGTAGATATATTCACGCCTTATTAAATTTATGCAAATCATCTTGTACTTTTTCTTGTTCTATACGATCGATCGAATCACAGAAATCTTGATATATAGCATCTAAAACTCTTTCAGGGATTTTATCCATCACAGAAATCCTATCAAAGATTTGCTGAGCCTGTTCATTTCCACGATCTTTCAAATTTGTTATAATATTCATAGATATTTGTAACTTTTCATCATATGATTTCTGGGTAAATATTTTCATTTTTTCTGCTGCTGCCATTGTATATCTTTAAAGTTTAAAA
>JAZUKX010000135.1:0-6419 GCA_045643505.1 Candidatus Absconditabacterales bacterium
AAAGGATTAATGAAATAATAAAGCACGTCCTAATGGGTTTTGTACAACATCTATTTACAATTTGTATCATCACTGCAATAATTGTAAATGCATTAAATAATGTAATCAGACATAATAATATACCCCGGAATAATGGTAATCAAAACATTTTTTTGTAATTACATATATAAATATTTATTTGTATATTTATTTTTCACATGGATTCAAGTTTTCTATATTGATTTTCCTTGCCTTTGAGTTTTATATCATTAAATTTATTTAGATGGGCAATTTTATTCATAACACATGTATGATTATGAGAGTTCCAATTACAATATTTGATAGGCATATACATTTATCTCAAATACATGCAGAACAGTTATTTGGGAAATGATATAATTTTAAAATTAAAAAAAAATGTATACAACCTAGAGAATATATTACACAAGAGACCTTAATTTTTAAATGAGACAACTGACAAATTGAAAATATCCAAATAATTTTGCCATTTAGAAAAAATACTCAAGTAGAATTATTTGACTCTGACAAAGAAATTTTATGATTAGATATCCCTGAAAAGTTTTCTAATGAATTTGAATGAACCGCTAAATGAACTTTAATTTGACCAATTGGATCTGTATACCTTAAACAAGGAGTTATCATTGCTAGGCCACACATTCATTTAAATGTAGCTCAAAGTAAAGATTTTTGATTTAGGAATAATCAAATAGTATCCGTAAAGACACACTGAACAAAAATTTATGAATTTGAAAATGTGAAAATCAGAGCGAAAGATTATTTTGAATTTGATTTTCATGTAAACAAAGAACAAGCAAAATTATCTTGAATTCAGGATTGAGACCGAGGTGAAATTATTGTAAATTAATAAAAATTATTTTTACATTTCTTCTGGAGAATCTATTCAAAGTATATTCAATCAATTTGCCAAGACTTGTCTTACACTACTAACCAATGCTAAACTTGAATTATTTTCAACAATTTTTTTCTTTGTAGTATTGTAATATGAATTAAATAGTTTAGATAAGTCCAATAGATACCTAGCAACATAATTTGGACGATATTCTGTAGCTGCTTTCAAAATAAAATCTTGGAACTGAGAAAGATGAATCATCAATCATTTTTCTTGATCATCAAAATCAGAATAATCTATATTTTCCAAATTAAAATTTCATTTCCTCAAAAGGCTACAACATCTTGCATAGGTATACTGAAGATAAGGACCTGTCTCTCACTCAAAAGATAATGCATCATTTATATCAAATAGAATCTTCTTTCAAGCATCAGGCAACAACATATCAAATTTCATTGCTGCAAATGCAATAGATCTTGCGATATTTTTCTTCTGATTCTCATCAATATTTCTTCATTCCATCATTTTTTCTGACTCTTCCAACAATCTATCACGCAAATCTGTATACAAAATTACATTTCATGCACGAGAGGACATTTTTCCATCTTTCAAATCCACTAATCCATATGAAATATGGTGTAATTGCTCATAAGGAAATCAAATCAATTCTAACGTTTTGAATAATTGTTGAAAATGATGTTCCTGTTCAGATCATACGATATACAGAGATTGACTATAATTTGGAAAATCTTGTTTTTTTTGATAAGCTAATCAGATATCTTTGGTAGAATAAAGTGATGCTCATGTAGATTTTAATAATAAAAATACTCACAAATCATATTTTTCTAAATTTATAATAATAGCTCATCACTCCCCTATTTCAGCTATTCAATCTTCCAGCATTTTTTTCACTCTTTGAATTCATGGTTTTTCTACATCTTTTTCAAAATACCAGTTCTCTATTGGACACTTTAATTCTTCAAATATTTCCCTAAAATCTTTTAAACATAATTCACGACTTTCTTGCCATATTTCTACTAATTTAGGATCTCTGTCTTCCAAATCTTTTTGTAATTTTTGTATTTGAGCTTTGTACTCCTCTGGATTTTCATCTACTTTTGCCGTAGCCAAAGAATATAATTTTCCAGCTCGAATTCAAAAATCTTCTGTTGGGAAATTTTTATCTGTAAAATTTATGAAATACCGAATCCATTTTGCTACATGAGCTCATATATCTCATGGATAAGAAACTCCATGTACTTTGTATCCAGCCCATGTCATACAAGCAGCAATTCAATTTCAAACCAATGCATTACGCAAATGTCAAATATGAAATGCCTTGTGTGTATTTGGTTGCCATCATTCCAAAACCACTTCCTGACCATTAGGTTCTGATTTACCAAAATCTCATTTTTTTGAATTTATTTCCAAAAGTAAATTTTTGGAGAAGTCAGACACAGGAATAATATAATTAATATATGGTCAAACAGCAATAACATTTTGATTATTTATTTTTTCTGCAAATTCTTTGGCAATCTGATTTGGTGCTTTTTTCAATTCTTTAGAAAGCTTAAAACATGGGAATCACAAATCTCATTGAATATTTGATGGAACTAGTTCTATAGTATCAACTATAGTGTTTTGTGTCATCGGGATTCATGATTCAAATAGAAATTTTGCAAAATCTTTTTTATAATTTAATAACATAGAAAAAGGTTTATATATTAAATATAACTATATGTAATTTTCTACTTATTTTTTGCAATAAAAAAGCCTGCAAAAATTTGACAAAAAACACATTTTTGATTATAATTGTATATGAAGTTTAATAATCTAACAAAATTCTAAATGAAAAAATTATTAACTTATATTATAATTGTAATGTGAATCCTAGTGGGGAATTACACATTTGCACAGAGCTCATGAACAACGTTCAATGTAGATTGAGAATTTTTTTCTGTAACAAATTTTTCTGCTAATGATTATTCTACAATCCATTTTGGTACATGAATTAGTGGGAATAGTTTTGGATGAGCAATATTTTGGTGACCAAAAGTAGATAAGGATATCATTTTAAACATGAATTGAGATATAATATATTGCAAAAAGCAAATGAGATGATTTTATGTAAATCAAGCAAGATGAAACATAATGTGGCCTTTAGATTCCACAACATTGTGGACTTTTAAGTGAAAGCTAAATTGATACCAAAATTTATCAATTAATTGATGATTCTTCACAAATTGTACATGAGATTCAATTAGTGATTACAATGGTATTTATGGATATGTAAAGCACACGACAATTGATGGTCATGAATATGAATTACGAGCGTGATTTGATTATAGACATGAAAATATCTGAAATCATTGGTGAGATAGCTTATGACAAGAATTAAATTTGGACACAAAAGATTTCTTTATAAAATGAGTTTTGTATGATAATTATGGTTGACTTGGATTTATCGATAGTGTTTTTAGTAATCCATTAATTATCAGAAATGCATCATGAGGTTCTATCGATTTAACTATAAAATCACAACCACAAAAAACTACATTATGATGAAAGGTAAAATTTGAGCTATCTTTGGATAACAAATTCGATTATTATATCGAAAATATAAAAGTATATGTAATAATTCCTGAAAATATAGATTGAGATTGGGATGAGGTATGAGATTTTTCAGATCATGAACTTATACTTTATGAATGACCATTATATCCATTACAATCTAGAAAATTTACATTTGAATGAACTGCTATTGATGCTGGAGCTTTCACGGCAACTTGAATTTTCCAATCATACTGACTTGATGTTCAGGACATTACAACAATCACAACATGATTTATACAAAATACACAATTTGTACTGGATCAAAATACTACAGTAGATGAATATACAATTATCGATGATGATATTTCTTTTGATATTACATTTGAAAATAAATGAAATATTTCTGGTAGTAATATTTTGTTATTAGATTATCTACCAGACACTTTTGTATATACTGATGATGCCTATGAGCGATATAATGAAGATAAAAATATACTCTTGCTATTTAGTGGAGTATTGTATCCATGAGAAACTTTTTCTGGTCAAGTAAACGGATATTTTATGGAATCTGGTAATTTTGAAAATATAATCAAAGTAAAATGAAATGAATTTGATACTATCACAAATGAATTATCTATAGAGATTTTCACAAACATCTGTGGTGATTGAATTTTAGATGAAGAATATGAATATTGTGATGATTGAGAAGACAATGGAACGTTCTGACATTGTAATGATACCTGTACAAACATAAAATGAGCTTGAGTAGCTTGTAAGTATACTGATGCAAATTATTTGAGTAATTGACCATTCACAGATACGTACAATCACCGATGATTTGATTATATTGAGACCATGAGAAAATCTTGTCTACATAGATGAAAATGGGGATTTGCCAACCAATGGAAATATGATCCTGATGAATACATCACAAAAGCAGAAGTATTGAAGACTTTAGTAAAAATTAGGTGAATTGCTTTTGATGATTTTGATATAGTAAACGAAGATACGACTTACGATGGTGTCCAAGTATTTAGTGATGTATCAAAAAATCACCGATTTAGTTGGTATGCTTTTTATGCATTTGATCATGGATTGACAGATGGTTTATATGCTCAAAAATGAAACAATAGAGTCCTATATCCAGATGGAAAAATAACAAGGAATCAAATAATTAAAGCAATTATGACACTTTATAAAGAGATTATTGATGATAGTGAAATAGATATTAGTGGCGAAAGCAAAATGATTGATATTGCCAAATGAAGTTCGTATTACTATCAATATGTAAGAGAAGCTGAAGAATTATGAATTATTTCATGATATGAAATGCCAAATGGGACTAAGACTTGGCAATGAAACAATAGTTTAACTAGAGCTGAATTTGCGAAAATAGTTTCTATACCATTTGCCGAATTATTATTTGATTCATAAAAAAAAAGCTGGGGGAATCCCCCAGTTTTTTTATAATCGTTTTTCTTTTTCAATTAAATATTCCCATTGTTGCTTTGAGATTCGGCAATTCTGTTTTATCCACTTAATTTCTTCCGTGGATTGTGCTAAATTTACCATCAAATCAACGCATTTTTCATAAATATCTGAAGGCAAACGATTCGGCATTTTTTCAACAATATTTTGATAATAACCAAATACATTGTTTGCTTTCTTAAACATAGATCTCAAAATAAGGACCTTTTCATCATCATCGGATACAAAATATACAGATTCAAAATCTTTGAAACTAAAATATTCTGCAGCGATAGAGCTATCATTACTAAAAACTTGTTTCAACAGGCGCTGATTCCCTTTGATTTCAAAATCAAAGACCATCTGAGATGGATTTTCTAAAAAATTTTTTACAATTTCATCCATAATTTTTCTTTTTTTGTTTATACTCCACTTATTACAATCTATATATATCTTTTTACACTAAAAATGTCAATAGCTTTTTTAAATTAAAGTGAAAATCAAATTTTTTGATAAACTTCTTTTATTTTTTTATCTGCTATTTCATTTACTATTTTATTATTTTTCGTTAATAAATCAGATATTTCTTGATCAGAGATTTGATTATATTTTTCTTGGATTGGTGTTAGAAGCTCCATCATCTTTTGATATAAATAATCTTTTGATTCTTTGTAGCTAAGTCCTCATGCTAAGTACCTATCTCTCAATATTTTGTCTTCATCTGGAGTCAAAAATAATTTACAAAGGTTATAAATATTACACTCATCTGGATTTTTAGATTCTTCTACTGTCTGCGATCATGTAGGTATTCTTTTGATTTTTTTCAAAATAGTCTCAGCATCATCGAGTAATCAAATTGTATTATTGTAAGATTTTGACATTTTACGACCATCAGTTCCTAAGATTATTCAAAGATTAGGATCAATTCGAGGCTCTGGCAAAACAAAGGTTTCTCAGTATTTTTTATTAAATTTCTCTGCGATATCTCTGGCATATTCTACATGTTGTTTCTGATCTTTTCCACATGGGACAAAATCAGCATCATAAAGCAAAATATCTGCTGCCATTAAAATAGGATAACAGAATGTTCAAACAGAAATTTCTTTTGAATTTCATTTATCAATAGCTTCTTTGTATGAGTGCATTCTCTCCATAAATCACATATGAGTAATACACGTCAATACCCGATTTAATTGAGCATGTCATGGAATTTCAGCAGGATTATACATGATAAATTTCTCAGGATCTGCTCCACAAGCAATGTATGTCTTAAGGATCATGTATGAATTTTTTTTCATTTCTTCAGGATCTTGGACTTGAGTAAATCCATGCATATTTGCTAGGAAAAGGAAAAATTCTGCTTGTGGATTTTCTTTGGAAAACTTTAGCATAGATTTTATTGATCAAAAATAATTTCCAATATGCAAAGAATATCATGTAGGTTTTAATCAAGTCAAGAATCTCATTTTTTACAAAAAACATATAAATTTCTTATACATATACATTTTCAACTATTTTTTTCAAATAAATATTTATTTTTTATGATTGT
>JAZUKX010000136.1:0-12807 GCA_045643505.1 Candidatus Absconditabacterales bacterium
AATATACTTTATCTAATTCATTTAAGCTTCACATTCTTGGTCATACGTTGTCATACATTCAAGTCAATACATTTGACTCTGTATTTCAATTTCACGCTCAATCATATGCCTTGTTTTCATCTATTTTTACAGAAACAATAGACATTGGATTCATATTCACTGTCCAACTATACAATTCTCAATCTCATCCAAATCCATCTACATTTCAATTAACAATAGACACATCTCACGACACAAATCAATTCACTTCTTCACTAAATTTTCATGTCACTACAAATGTATTTGTTCTCATACATGCTAAATTTGTTCATGTTAAGTCTACACTTGGCCTCTTTGTATCATAAACATAATTTACTTTTCATGTCTCTACATTTAATTCATCATCAGCAAAACTTACTGTACATACTACAGTTCAGCTAGCATTACTTGGTGGGGTTACTTGTATTCCATTACCACTCCATGTAGCACTTCATGCAGTACAACTAATTGTTCATGTAATAGAAACCGTTCCACTTCCACAATCTCAATCTTTGACTCACATTTCTTCTATCAAATCATCATACAACAACTTCTCTCAACCAATAATTCATTGATATTCCAAATTTCATGTTGTTATCTCTATATCAGAATTATTCCATGTAAACTCTACATTTACTCACGTAGTATTTCATACCCCATCTGTAACATTTACGACAATATTATATCATGTTACTATATTTTCTTTTTTTCAGAGATGATATCATGTTCACAAACTTGACCAATCATACCCAAATTTATCTATATCAAGTTTTCCACAGCTATCTCACGTATTCACATTTATTTTTCACACAATTGTTTCACACTCATATCCAGATGCATTTATTACACTATATCATATTTCTTCTTGATCCAACATTGCTCATGTTATTTCTATAGAACAATATCAAGTATTTCATCATTTATCCATTACATATCCATAATATATTCATGTATTATTTACTGTATAAGAAATAATATCACCACTCCAACTTTCAAATACATCTCTTCAATCAAAATTATATCATGAAATATCTTCAGAATTTCTCTTTAAATTCAAAATCAGATTTCCACTTGTACAAGATTGAGAGTCTTCGGCTACAGTCAAAGCACAATCTGGCTTTGTTGTATCTATCTTAAAACTACTTGTATCAGATTTATATGTACTTTCCATAAATCAATTAATATTATCATATACTTTTACATACCAATAATAAATTCACTCATTTAAGCTACCTGGATTCCAAGTTGTAATAGATCCGGATACAATTCCAGAAGCAACAATACCTTCTGTATTTTGCACAACCACTTCATATTTCACAACATCTAAGCATCCTTCTCATGTATCTACCGCATTCCAGCTCAAACTTGGTGTATAATTAAACACACTTCCACTCTCTGGTTGTAATCATGTAGGTGCAGACAAACTTCATGTATCAATATTATTTACCTCAATACTACAACTTCATGTATGTCATACTTCATCCCACACATATCATGTATATTTTCAATTTTCAGACACTGCTAAACTATTACTAAATCATGTTATTCCAATTCATGTCCAACTATAATATGTTCATGTTACTGTCATTTCTAAATCAACATTTTCATGAGTACATTCACTATTTTTTATTTTTATAGAACAAGAAACTCATGAGGTTTTTATTATCAACAAATTAACATCACTCCATTGTGAATCTCATCACATTGTGTCTTTTGTCCTTACTCTCCAATAATAGTTTCAATCAAATAATGAATCTGTTGTGACACTTGTTCAATTTACTGTTCCACCACTAATCTCTTCCGCACAATCACTATCTCTACAAATTTGATATTCATATCCAGATACTTCTCTACATCAATTATTAGACACATTATTCCAACTCAATATTGGTGTATTCACTCATGTTATCGTTCCACTTTCTGGCCTTAAATTATTTGGTGCAGATAATACTCATGTACTGATATTTGTCACTTCTATACTACAACTTCATGTATTTCATGCCACATCTTGTACATATCCATAATATATTCAATTTGATTCTACTACAATACTATGTTTACTTCATGACATACCATCAAATCATGTCCAACTATACTGACTTGCTCATGTTGCTGTCATACTCAATGTTATTCATCCACTTGTACATTCTGTTTCATTTAGATTTAAGCTACATTCTGGTGCCTTTGTGTCTATTCATCACCAATAAATTGTTATATTGTTTCCACTTCATTCATCATCTTTTACTTGTATCTCACAACTATCATTTCATTCATAATTTTCATCTGGTGTATAAGTTATATCATTTCCATTTACTGTACATGTTCCATGACTTCATGTATTCACAAATCCACTAAATTCTATCGTTCCACTTCCACATTCTCAATCTGTTACTTCTGATCATGTCTTCCAATTTGCTGTCTTTGAACTATTTCATACATTTTCACTTCATGTGAAATTATGTCCAGAAATTTCACTATTTCTCCATTCAAATTCTACACTGCTTCATGTCTTATTTCATACACTATCTTTTACATTCACATTTACTATTCTTGTTCATATACTTCCACTATACAATGAATATTGATTATTATTTACATATTCTCATCCACTCCAACTATACAAAATTCATTCACTACATCACTCATCTTCTCATGTCACTACTGCTGTTCATGTTGTACATTCATATACACTTACTTTTCATGTATTTATTGTTGGCTTTATTTGATCTATTATATTCGTTGCTGTATATACACAACTATTATACTTATTTGTTCTTGGTTGTGATATATATCATATTATCTCTTGTCCACTATATGTTACTCATGTCTGTAATTTTCATGTATTACTATTATCTCATGTTCATATCCATGATAAATATACGTCACCGTCTGCTGAATAATCTCATTGTGCCTTTAATATTATACTAACTTCTCCACTTGTACACATTGAATCATATTCAAATGTACATCCTATTTCACTCAAGTCTACTTCAAATTCATCTTCTACCCAAGTTCATTCATTTCAGAAATTATCTACTGCTTGTACTCTTCGACAATATGCTCAAGCTTTTAAATTCGTTGCTTCAACACTCATTCATCATGTACTTCATGTCTCTACTACATATCAATTACAACTTCATGAATATAACTCCCAATTATATCCACTTACTCATACACATCCACTATCTGTTGCAGTATTCCAACTCAATGTTGTATTCTCCGAATATACTTTATCTAATTCATTTAAGCTTCACATTCTTGGTCATACGTTGTCATACATTCAAGTCAATACATTTGACTCTGTATTTCAATTTCACGCTCAATCATATGCCTTGTTTTCATCTATTTTTACAGAAACATTTTCTAATGAATTCATGTGTACCACAAAAGTATATTCATCTCAATTTCATACAATAGATCCAGATTGGAATCATCAAACAATAGTTATTCATGTATTTGTCAATCAATTCACATCTTCACTAAATTTTCATGTCACTACAAATGTATTTGTAGACATACATGCCAAATTTGTTCATGTTAAGTCTACACTTGGCCTCTTTGTATCTACAAAAATATTTAGAACTCAAGTTTCAATACTTCCGTCATCATCAGCAAATAATATTTCACAACTTCAAGTTTTTTGAATATCGTTATCACCAACAAAAGTCCATATTCAATCAGAATATATCATAGACAATCCTGTACAAGTTCATCCTGTGATTGCAATTTTTTCCATTCCACAATTTCATTCTCTAGCTCCAAACAAAAAAATCAAATCACTACCAGAAATCAAATAAGAATTTCATAAAGTCAAAACAAAATCAATATCTTGCTCACTTCAATTATTTAATTGAACTCATGTGTTTGTCCATGTATATTTTACAGATCATGTATTACTATTTCACGCAGGATCAAAAACTGTAAATATAGCTGTTCTTGTTCATGTTACATTCAAATATCAAGAATAGAATGTTTCGTCTCCATAACCAAATCATTCTCGTTGGTAAGTCAATCAAGTTCAACAACCATCATCATTTGCTTGTATATTTCCAGAAATTATTGTACATTCTTCTGCCGATACCATAGCTCAAGTCACACTTGGCTCATCATCATCGAAAGTATTTACATAAACATTACAGTTTCATATATTTCATGCTAAATCAGTAATTTCAGCACTATATGTACCATTTCAATTTACAATCCTTGTATAAGGTATTCCAGACCATTCATTTGAAATAGAGTCTAACTCCTCCTCTGTAGTTAAAGTTAACACAATACCACTATTCGTACAAGTTACTGAATTATATGAAATACTACACACTGGAGCTTTTGTATCTATTCATCACCAATAAATTTCTATCTCTCATGTACTTCATTCATCATCTTCTACCAATATTATACAAACATCATTTCATTCATAATCACCATATGGTGTATATGTTATATTATTTCAGCTTACTGTACATATTCCATGACTTCACGTGTCTACAAATCCAGTAAAATATACGGTTCCACTTCCACATTCTCAATCTGTTACTTCTGATTTTATATTCCAATTTACTATCACACTTCCACTTCATACATTTTCACTTCATGTGAAATCATTTGCAACAATTGGACTATCTATCCATTTAAATTCAGCCTCATATCTAGTATTATTTCAAGCAACATCTATAATATCCACTGGTACAGAAATAGATCATTTACTTCCACTATACAATGAATATCAAGTAGCAAATCCATAACTTCATCCATTCCAACTATATTTTAAGACTCAACTACCACATCCATCATCACTTGCTAAAACAAATGCTGTTCATGTTGTACACTCTGGTGCATTTGCATTTATTATATTCGTAACAATAGGCTTGTTTTGATCCAATATAGACGAATCTATAACACCACTACATGTTGATTTATTACCATTTTCATCTACTACAAACATTGTATACGTTCACATTTCAGAAATTCATGTAAGCACATTACCAGTCCAATCAATATAAGAATCTGTATTGAACTTATATTTAGCGACATCTATTCATCACGATAATATAACATCCACAAAACCACTAGTACAAACACTTGGTATTACTATCTCACAAACCGGAGCTTTTGTATCTATGCTAAATTCTATAGTACCAGTTGCTCTATTTCTTTCATTATCAAAAAATTCAATAACACAAGATCCTGTTCATTCAAAATTATCTTCTAATTCAGTAATTCTTAAATCATGAGAAACAACTTCACCAGTTACATGTACACAAGAGACTAATTCTACTGACAAATTTCATGTACCACAAGATCATTCTGTTGCTTCAAATAAATCTATTAAATTTTCTATTTCTGTACCAGACGAAATTAATCATGTCTCATATAAATCATTACAAGACACTCACGTATCTATAAATTCATAAATTGCCACTTTTTCACTAATATTATTAGCATTATCTTTTACATATCATGAAACAACTACAGTTCATGTAGTTCTAATTGCATCAATAAATTTAGTAGCCCCAGTACTCCAACTAGATCAATCAAAGCTATATGGATTTATTGATAATCAAATTAAAGAATCATTAGCATTAGTAATAATTAATTCTCATGTAACACATTCATATCATGAATTATTTTCAAAATCAAAAGTAGGTGCTGTAGTATCCACTACAAACATATTTTTATCAGAATAAGCCGATTTATTTCCATGTCCATCAAATGCATATACTCACCATTCATATTCTCAATCTGGTAAATATTTATATAATCATGTATTATTATATCAATCAGAATTACCTGTAAGATACAATTCTCATCAACTATAAATATTTACTACATATCCACTAATTCGGCTATAATCATCTGATCATTCTACATGCCATACAAAATTTACATTTCACGTATTTAAGACATCTCACGTACTTGGATAATCTCAAATCAAATCAATATCATTTATTTTCAAACTCAAAATCAATGTCTGTCAAGACAATTCTGCATTTATTACATTATTATCTCATGATAAATATATTTGATCCAATAAAATTCATGAAGCAACAACTGATGAATTTATATCATTTTGATGTCCAGAATATAAAGTCAATCCATAACTATTCATATTACAATTTATTTCTACTATCCATCCAGTATAAACAAAATCTCCATATGTATATGATGATAGTCATGTATTTATTGTAGGATTTCATCATGAAATTGTAATTTGTTCATTTTGATATCATTGAATACCATTTTCTCACAATAACAAATCAACACTACAACAAGCTAATTCACTACAATCAGGACTAGCTGTAAAGCTCCAAGTATCTGTTTTTGTATTTCATTTCAAATCTTGATAATTTACTGTTACTCTAATTTCTCCATTTGCTGGGAATTTTTTTATAGGCGCTAATAAAACCTTATATCATCAAGCATTTCACAATCATTCTGAACCATTATTCAAAGACACATTCAAATCTGATCCACTAAATACATATGTATTATATTCTGTTCAATTAATTCATTGTAATGTAACCACGATACTATTTTTGTCCACTCAAGCCCAATCATCTTTTACTACAAAAGAAACTTGTGCTGCTGCTGGAATAAAATTAGCTCAATTAGCAGGATATTGATTTTGTAAATAAGGAGGTTGTGGATTATTAAACGTAATTGAATAACTATTAGCTTGATTTCATGCTCTATCTCTTACTCAACTTACAATTATTTTTATTGGCTCTTCTATTCAAAAATCAAACAAAGCATCACTTCATGTTGTTAATGTATAATTTTTATCATTATATTGCCATGTCTTTCAATTTGGAGTAACAACAAAATCATTAGGAGAAAAAGACCTTGATTGATGGTTTCAAGAAATAGAAACACTAACATTTGACAAATCAACTCCATATTGATTATTTGTATTCCATTTATTTCATGTCCAATTTTGCAAATATCATCATGTATAAACATACGGAACATTATTATCACCATTGTTATCCGTGATATTCAACGTCAATCAACTATTGAAATTATGCACATTTATATTCGAACTATATTGAATATTTGTTACACTAGGAAGATTAATATCATCTAAACATGGTTTTTGTTCCATTATAATTGTACCCGTCAAACGAGAATTTTGAGATAAACTATTTATCTGATTTGTTCAATCTTTTGACAAAGTAGTATAATTAGATGATCAATCATAACTAAATACAAAATCAACAGGATATTCATTTATAGCATACATTCATGTAAACAAAAACTTTCAAAACTCACGATGTCAATTAATTCAAGATGGATTTTGTGCAGAAATTCTAACTTTATTATAATTAGAAAGCCAACGTGGAAAAGATGAATCAGTCCATTCCTTGAAAAAATTAGAAGAAGCTGTCTTTAATAAAAATAAATTTGATTGATTTGAATTATTTCAATTATAAATAAGTTTCTCTCCATCTAATGAAACCACAATCTCTCAAACTGTAATACCAGCAACTCATTCTGTATTGAAAAACACACCATAAGATTCGTAGCATCATTGCTGAAATCAATTACCAGAATTTCATGTAAACTCAAAATATTGTCACATTGTAAATGACAATCATCAAATCAAAGTAAATAATATTGTTAATATTTTTCTTTTTATCATTTTTTTTGAATTTTGTGAGATACTAAAAGTGCTATAACAACCAACAATATAAATCAACAAATATACCATTTATATATTATCAAATATCATAATATTTTTTCAAAAACATGATCTTTTTCATAATTTTCAATAAACTCATCCATTTGTGATTCATATGAATTATCTCACAGATTAATAATTTCCACAGCCGGATTTTCACAAACTTTATCTAGAGAAATCGCATATATTCACGATTTTACTGATTTTAGGATATCTCTACCATCTATATTTGCATTAGTATCTGTTGTTTCTCATTCTCATAAAAAGTAATATTCAATATATGGATCATTCACTCACACTGTCTTATAAAAAAGCGTTCACACAACACCTCACTTAGATATTTCTCATCACCTATCATTAAAAAGCATTATACTTGTAATATCTCATTGGACATTTGCTGGAGTTGCATAATTAAACAAAGATTCATTCTCAAATTTTACAAATTCCATATTTGATTTTACAATCAAATCCATAGTTATAGCTTCATCATTAGGATCCATATCCAAAATAACTTTAAATTCTTCTATACAATTATTTGCCAAATTTCATTCTTCAGGAGATATCGATAATCTAGCTCCCAAAGAAAACGAACCAATAAAGAATAAAAACAAAATTGCTATAATTATTTTTTTCATCTAAATAGAGATTTATAAATCTAAATATTAATATATAGGAGTAATTACACCACTTTCAGGATCATACACAAAATCCAATCACGTAACAAACAATCATGAATACAAATATTCATCACCATTTATTATTTGTGTACCACTATATATTTCCACATTTCATGATAAAATTATTGTTTGATCTACAGGCCCACACATCACTATATCGTTATTTTCTCATGTCAAATAAGGATATGGAGCTATTGATCATGTAATCACAATTAAGCTTCATGTAAACTCAGCTATTTGTAAATTTTCCAAAGCAAAATCTCAGAAAAATATATCAACATAATTTACACATCCATAAAAACTACAATCAGCTCTTGTGTTAAAACTTTTATTCAGAACACCTGTCATTCAAACTAAATCTTCCACATATCCTGTGACAGAAATTCATGTACTTGTTGGAAATTTATATTTTGGCTGAAACGTAACATTATACTTAGACGCTCCTCATAATTCAGAAGTTCATGAGATCAATTCAAAGCTCAAATCAGATCATGAATAAGTATATCCTGTCATCAGCAATTCTGATCCAGAATAAATTGCTGGTATTGTAATTTTTACGCTACCTGTATTTACTCCAGCCCAGCTATCCGACACCTCTACAACTATAGGTGAATCTGGATTGATATTTTGTGCATTATTTATAGGTGTTTTCAATGTGATTGTTGGTGCCACTTTTTGATTAATCGTAGCTGAATAAGTTCATTTATGCACTGATGTTTGACAAACAGAACCATTTGACAGAGCATTATCATCTGCTTCAATACTTATAGATACAGGAGTTTCTACATCAAAATTTCATGTAAAAGTTACTCGATATCATCTATCATTACCATCCCAAGTATATTCTGGAGTATTAGCCAATGTTCAAGTATATCTTGTTATTGTTAATCCATTTCAGTTAGTCAAAACCTGAGTACCATCATGAGAAGTAAGGGTCACCTTTATTGTTCAAGAATTTATTCACTCTTGATTATCCATTCATGAAGGTACACTTACTGAATCATAATCTGAAAAATTTTTTTGTCCATGCGTCCAATATGACCGATTCGATCATCACTTATCATAAACCAAAAATTTTATAGTCTGTAGTCATGTATAATGACTAGTTGATGAAAAATTATGAGAAAATTGTGTAAACGTAGGAGATTGACCATCTATATTACAAGGACAATATTCGTACGCTATCTGTAAATCTGTAACTCAAGTCAATGTATCTGTTCAATTATACGAAAGATTTAATAAATCATCCGTATTGTTAAAAGTAGAATTTGTTGGAGGAATTCAATCTTTATCTACAAAACGAATCAAAGTACCAGTCATATCTGTAGATATTGTATTCAATTTCAAAGTGGAACAAATTGCAGTATTTTGTATTACAGTATTATTTTTTTCCTCTCAAAACCACAAATTTCATGATGACATATTAGTATCAGTTGCTGAAAACGATGATCACCTACTAACATAAGATATTGTTTCATGTAATGGATTATACAACAAGACATACTGACAGTTTGTAAATCCACTACCTCAATTATAATTTGCTCTCACAGAAAAATTTAAATCACAATAATACTTTCATGTATAAACATCAGGTATCATGCTCAATGTATTTACATTAATTGTATTATGGGGTAACGCAGCAAATACATTACCCACATACAATCAAACAAACACCAGTACAGTCACAAATAATCCATATATGATTTTCTCAAAATTTTTCATTAACAAATATTTTATTATATAAATTTTATATTTTACTGTCAAAAATATATTACAGTACCAAATCATCAAAATTGAGGGGCCTCACACTGTGGTTCATTATTAAATCCACAATATGCTAAATCTTTTTTTCATAAATTCGCTAATATAGCAGAAGCATCACTAGAATCTACACGACCATCATTATTTAAATCACAAACATGTCACTTACCAGGAGTCTGCATATATGGGCAATTACTTCAATATAATACAGACAAATCTGTTCAATTAATTTGATTGTCATAATTATTATTACTTGTAGGCATATCTCATGCTATTTGATATGCTAATCAACCATTATATGGTAATGTCTCATCAAAAATTCATACTCATCATAAATTTGAATTTGTAACAAAATTTATTTCTTCTCATTCATGTATACATACATTTGTAATAAAAGATGATAAATGATGCCATCATTTATAAACCACATCATAACATCATGCCATTACCTGCACTCAAGATAAAACTCAATATCACTCACTATCCATAATTACATATCATGAATAAAGTGGATCATTATGATCTCAAGGGGAATAAAACAACATTTTTCATTTACTCTCATATCAATTATTATTTGATGTATTAGCATTTCAACGACTTCACAAATTAGCTATCATATGCACCTCCACATCTTTTGCAGACAAGGATATATTTAAAAAATAAGCTTTACGAGAAGACATATTAATCACACTATCTCCATCACTTATAGAGTAAAGTATACAACCGTTATATACTCACGAATAACTATCTGGAAAATTATAAGAAACCGTTCATGTAAAAATTTCTTCAGGATTTAATTGAAAATTTTGATCTCATGAAAGATACTGTCAAAATACTTTTATCTCAGTATTACTAAGACAAGCATATACTCCACTTGAAATTTCTATAGCATCGACAAAATATATATTACCACTTATCGGCTCTAATGAATGATTTGCCATAACAAATTCAAATTCTCACTCATGTCACGATGTTGATAGATTAGATACTCAATTTACACCACCAACCACATAAAAATCCGTATACCAAGTCTGTGTTCCTTGTGCAGAAACCACATCTCAAAATAATAAAATCAAAAAACCTAACGTTATAAACAAAAACGATAACAAAAGGTTTTTTCTGAAAATAGGCCTCATTTTCATAAAAATCTTGCTAAAATATAAATCTTATGAAACGATATTTCATTATTTAAAACAAAAAATCAACGACATTTATTATAGACAAAAAGCGGACTTTTAGGTATTTTTTGTCCACATAGACATTTTTATACATATATTTTTCACAACAGCACACCTAAGGTAAAATTTCAAAAAAAATATATCAAATAGACACAACAAAAATGTCAAAACATGACAAACTAATATATAATTTTAGATAGACTTTTTTATTTTTTATGTAAAAATATGTTTATTTTTATATCAGATATATAAAAAAGATGATTTAACTTAAAAATTTTTGAACAAAAAATAAAAGTCTTGCAAATATCCAATATTTAAATAAAAAACTCATATATAAACTCATTTTAAATAATATATGACAATATGCCATTTTTCAAAAAAAGATGTTTTACTTTGGTTGAAATGATATGTGTAATAGCAATCATGTGAATCGTAATATCACTCACAACTATAAACGTAAGAAATAGTCAAGCCGCAGCTCGCGATATAGTCAGAAAAACAGATTTACAACTGATAGCCAACGCCTTAATCGAATACTATGAAGATTATGGACGTTTTCCTACATCAATATATGATGGTCAAACTTGAAGTATTTCTGCAGCACTAAATCTAATCACCAGTTGATGAGAATTTGATACAGATTGTAATTTCAATATAGATGCTGAATATTTACCAATTTCTAAAAGCATTCTCGATCAACTCAGTGATATAATATCAAATACTGAAGAAGGTTTTGGTAATGCTTTTGAGGGAATAACCGCTACTCACACTGATTATTTTACAATACCATTTAATACAATTAAAACAAATGCTGAAGGAATAGACTGACTCCAAGAAAACCTAGAAACTATTGAATCAATATTCACTGAAAAAGAAAAAGACACCCCATTACCTAACACTTGATGACTAAAAGACATTAATTGAAAATGCAACTTCAACATCACTACACAATGAATGTGTGCATCATCTTTGAAAACATATCTTGTAGACAACTGATACATACAATCAATACCACACGACCCCAAATGATCTTCAGTAAATTTACAAACAAATATTTGTTATGAAATAGTTACAAATAATTGGTGACCAAATGCAAACGATCCACACCGATATATAAGTAACGACAACTGTTATGCTATAGAACACACATGATGCACACAAGTATGTAAAGAGTGATATACATATATCAGCGACTGAGAACACTTCGCTCTAATAGCACATATGGAATGAGAAAATGCTTGAAATTATGAAACAACGGCTTGTGGTTCCTGTGCCTTAGCAAATACATGTGATAGTAATGAACATTTAGAACAAAATAATCGTAGAGAAACAAAAAAACGAGACAAAACAAACCAGCTTCCATGTGACCTCACAGATGAATTTACAAATACATATGAATGTATGATAAATTCATGACTAGTAGAATATAGCACATGAGAGTTCTATTTCTACATATACTAATTTATCTAAGATATTTCAATTACCAAATTTTTGC
>JAZUKX010000137.1:0-6008 GCA_045643505.1 Candidatus Absconditabacterales bacterium
ATATGAACAGATAATTGATTATGATTAATATCTTTTTGATTTTGTAATGAATGATTAGATAATTTAAGTTCAAATTTAAATTATGCTGTATCTCAGTGATCTCCATTCGATATTTGTTATGTATTCACAAATGGATCAAATCAAGACATTACAGTAAAAGTTCGTATTGTTGGTATGACTGGTTGAGCTTGTGACTATAACGATTCTAATTTTTTAAATTTTGTAAATCAAGAAGATCTATCAAGGGCTACAGAAATCACAATACCTGCAGGTAACTACAAAATGGATAATTTAAAAGTAACATTCCCTGTATGAATGGGATGAGACCAAAGTGCTTGTTTTACATTCTACATCGAATGACAACCTACCGATGCAATGATTGTACCTATTATAAATAGAGCTTCATTTATGCATTTCTTCGTTGGAGATTTAGATAACATAAAAAATGAAATACAAGCAAACGACATCACAACGACATTAGATGACAACAAAGATTTACAGATGGATTTTGTTTTAGCTAATGTATGAAATTTAGAAGACTCAATAACTATCAAATGACAAATCACAAACATATTATGATTCAAAAAAGACTTTGAAATTGAGTGAAAATGAATTCAATTAACTCCAGGATCATCTGTGCCTGTATCTGCTAAATTATGATCTCTACCTAGTTATGGATGATTATTTAAGATAGAATTCACAGTTACTGCTACTCCATTTTTCTCTTATGATGTATCTCACTCTACTATAGATCCATCATTATTGGAAGATAAGACATTTACAGTGACTACAACATATTTCCAGATGCCTTGGTTAATCTTGATTGTATTGGTATTAGTTATTGTAATCCTATTATTAGCATTTAGGAAGCAAAAAAATAAGCAACAACCTCAAGTAGTTTATGTACAAGTGCCACAGCAACCAACTCAACCAACTGCTCAACCTCAACAACCGAAAATCCCACAACAATAAAAAAATCTTTCAAATAAAAGAAAAACTCCAAAGACTATTCTCTTGGAGTTTTTTTATAATATTTATTATATATTTCTAAATTATAGTTGTAATTATTGATTTGTTATATTTATTGTTCCAGCATATGTTCAAGCTGCTGTTCCTCATGGTAAAGTACCTTTTATTGCGATTGACCCAGTATATGTTCAAATTGTATTTACACTTTTTGTAAATAATGTGTGTGAAGTTCACATATTAACAGATGTAGACACAGTTGCCATTGCACTAGTTAAAGATCCATTTGTGTTTACAGTACCATTTAATGTACCTGTAAAATTATTTTTTGAAATAGTTCATGCAGAACCTGTCAAATCTGGTAATGATATTGTAACTGTCTTTGTGTTGTTTGTCATCCAACCACAAACAATATTGTGTGTTCGTTCTGTTAGTGCTTGATCTGTAGAACTAACAGTAAGACCAGTCCAGATATAATCATCCAATGTACAATCTGTATCCTGTCATTCTGTTATTGTAACAGATGCTTGTGTTGCATTTGTCTGATTAGCTGTAGACATAAATAATGCTGTACCCATAATTAAAGAAAGAGCCAAAGCTCATAAATGTTTTACATTTTTCATTTTGTTTTCATTTAATAAATAAAAATATTCATTCTGTGTGATAATATCACACTATAATTGTTTTAGAAATATATATGTTAAATATCATACACAATATATTATAATCAAAATATTTTTATTTGTCAAATTTTTGAAGACTTTTTTATTTGATTTTTGTTTTTTTATTATTAATGTTAGGTTTGTTTTATATTTATAGAGTCTATAATAATGAAAAAATTTTGAATATTAACAATTGTTTTTTTATTTCCTATGCTTGTAATATGACAAAATCTGGATATTTTATCTGATACAGATAAGAATAGCACTATATTAGCAGAAGAAAATATCCAAAAGACAGCAGAGATAAGCAATAATAATACAATATCTGATAACATTATTACTAATAATGCAGAACAAAATGATATAAATGAAAATTGAGAGAATACATATGGCTTATGAAATATTTGATTCTGATTTTGTAATGAATGAGAAGATAATATAAGTAAAAGCTTAAATCATGCTGTATCTCAATGAAAAGCTTTTGATGTTTGTTTAATGTTTTATAATAATGCACCAATTGAACAAAAAATAAAGGTCCGTATTGTAGACCAAAGTGTAACAGCCGAATGAGATTCTACGTGTGATTATACATCATCACAATTGAAACAATTTATCTCTGAATCTGATTTAGAAGACTTGGATGAAATTGTGCTACCTTCTGAAGAATATGTGCATAAAAATTTTTCTATTACATTTCCAATTTGAATAGAATGAGATATAAAATCTTGTTTTAGTTTCTACATACCAAAAGAAAACGTTAATATAGAAGAATGAGCAGGATTTTCTGTAATAAATAATGATGCATACTTTATGAACTTTTTTGTTTGAGATTTGAGTTCTATTCAAAATGAGTTATTATTTGAAAATCTTTCAGCTCAAAAAGATGATAATTGAGAATTAAATTTACAATTCAATTTAATAAATACATGAAATCTCGAAAATAAAGTATCAATAAAGTGAACAATTACAAACATATTCTGATTTCATAAAGAGTTTACTATTAATTGAAGTTGAATTCAAGTAAAACCTGGGGATACAGTACCTGTATCAGCAGTACTTTGATCATTACCAAGCTATGGAGGATTATATAAAATAGAATTCACAGCAACCGCCACTCCATTCTTCTCTTATGATATATCAAATTCAACTATAGATCCTACCTTATTAGAACCAAAAGAATTTACAGCATCTACAACATTTTTCCAAATGCCTTGGTTAATAATAATCATTGCTATAGTTGTAATCTTATTAATTATCAGTATGTTTAGAAAACCAAAAGAAAAAGTAGTTTATGTTAATAATCCTCAACAACCAATTCAACCTCAGCAATATCAGCAACCAGTTCAACCACAGCAATATCAACAACCAGTTCAACCACAACAATACCAACAACCTATTCAACCACAGCAACCAACTCAAAATCAACAATAAAATAAGTGATATATATAATTATTTACCTCCCCTGTTAGGGGGTGCATTCGATAGATATGCAAAGAAAGATTTTCCCTATTTATTTCAATTATTATTGAAAATATTCATCATTTTTTTATAATACTGATATTATATTTTATATCCTCAAATATCATTCAAATGAAAAAATTTTGAATTTTACTGACATCATTAGTTATCATAAATTGATTATCATTTACATTTGCTTTTGATAATGCAGAAGAATTAGTCTCCAGTTTAGCAAATTGAACAAATCTAGAAACTCTTATCAATGAAAATTGAACTGCAATAGACAATAATATTGAGATAGATGAAAACACAACAGATATCATTGACCCAACAGACCTCATAAAAGCCATCAGTGAAAACATATCCAATTTAGCTCACACAACTAGTGATATGAAATTTGATTGATTTTTACCAGGAGATACCAAAGAAATTTTATCAAATTGATTTTCTAGAGAATTGACAAATGCATATAATTTTGCTCATCAATTTTGAATTACTACACAATCTTCCATAGCCAATGCAAATATGAATTGATGACTAAACAGGATTGCTATGGCAAAAATGCTTGCAGAATATGCTACAAATGTTTTGTGACTAGAATATGAAGATAATTGAAATTGTTATTTCGCAGACATATCAGAAAGCACAGCCTCATCTTACAATGATGGAGCTTGTAAAGCTTATTATTTGTGAATAATGTGAAAAAACATGCCAAATAACAATTTTAGACCTTTCGACTGAGTGACTAGAGCTGAATTTGCTACTGCTTTGTCTAGATTATTATTTGATACACCAGATTGAAAAGATTTTTACTATACTACTCACTTAGACAAATTATTCGATGAATGAATCATCAGCAACACAAATCCTAATTTACAAGAAGTTAGATGATATGTAATGCTTATGTTAATGAGAGCTGTATCAAATGAATAATTTAATTTTAAAAAAATTTATATGCAATTATTCATCACCGATTTTGTCCAAAAAGACAATCAAATAACAATAAAAAATCAATGAATACTTGACCAAATCAGGAAAGTCCTCAGGATGAAGATCTGAGACTCATTTTTTGTACAGCAAGACAATATTAGACATGAAATCAAAATAGAAAATCGAGATAAAGACACTATTTTTGGAGAGATATTAGACACAAAAATTTTCAATGAACAAATTTGCGAAAACTGATTAGCAATAGCCATGTCAAACAAACGAGACAAAATGGAACTAATAGTACAAAAGCTTAGTGAAATTTGAATTAAAAATATTTATTTTCGACCAAGTGAAAGATCTATTATCAGAGAACGAAACGAAAAAAAATTATACAGATTAAATCAAATAACCAAAGAAGCCGTAGAACAATCACGATGACGATACTTACCAGAAATCAAATTTGAAAAAGAAATATGAAAAATCATATCTCAATACAAAGATATTATTATTTTTGATAAATCAGAAAATCAATATTGAAAAAATCAAATAAAATGAAATATCTTATGAATTATTGGACCAGAATGATGACTAACTGAAAACGATTATAAAAAATTTTGAAAAAAAATAAAAACGATATCTCTATGAGATACCGTTTTCAGGACAGAAACAGCCAGCATCATAGCTTGATGGCTAATCAAAAATTAATTATTTCATAAAGACCTCAATGTGTCTTGTAAACGAACAGGATCACGAGAATTTTCTATAGCAACATCATTTGAGACTTTTCACTCAGCGACTAATCTTGCCAAATCATCATCCATCAACTGCATTCATGCTTTCCTATGTGTAAATATAACATTTTCTATTTGATTTAACTTATCTTCCCTAATTGCATTTTCCATAGCAGTCCTATTTAATGCAATTTCATGTGCTGGGATCATTCATTCTCAGTTTTTCCTTTTCAAAAGCTTTTGTACAATAATTGCTACCATATTTTCAGCTAAATTATTTCTAATTTGATCTTGTTCATCCTGAGGAAACATTGATATTATCTTATTAATTGATTGTTCAACAGATCTTGCATGAATAGTAGTAATCACAAGATGTCCAGTTTCTGCCAATGCCATAGCATTTTTCAAAGATTCAGGGTCTCTTGCTTCACCAAACAAAATAATATCAGGTCTCTGCCTCAATGCATATTTCATTGCAGAACTAAAACTTACGATATCTCTTCACAACTGTTTTTGTTCAAAAAT
This sequence comes from Candidatus Absconditabacterales bacterium, assembly GCA_045643505.1. Lineage (GTDB taxonomy): Bacteria > Patescibacteriota > Gracilibacteria > Absconditabacterales > Absconditicoccaceae > JALOAF01. The sequence continues at coordinate 5,273 of JAZUKX010000137.1, forward strand.
ACAATTTTGAGGAGTAAATACATATTCAATTGGATCTTCGATAGTAATAATATGTTTATGCTTTGTCATATTTACTTCTTCAACCATAGCCGCTAATGTTGTAGATTTTCAACTTCATGTAGGTCAGACAACAAAAATTAATCCACTTGTACGATTCATTAAATCTTTGAAAATCAAAGGCAATCATAATTCATCTATTGTTGGGACTTTTTCAGCCAATAATCTAGCTACAATCATTATATGACCACGTTGCTTAGATACATTTACCCTATAACGTCTTGCATGTAAAGAAATTCACAAATCCACACTCATGTGCTCATCAAATAGATCTTGATCTTCTTCAGATTTTACCAAAAATCATTTAAATTGATTTAAAACATTATCATCTAATGGTGCTAAACCTTGTATTCTCAATGCATCTCCATAAATCCTAAGTACAGGAGCTTCTCAATGTGTTAAATAGATATCAGAAGCATCATAATCAATCATCAACATCAAAAGAAATTTCAAATATTCTTTGACATCAAAGTTTCATCCATTATTTACATGAAATGGACTTGTAGGCTGTACAACAGGTACATTAACTGGATTATTCAATTGATTTGTAGTATTTTCTACCATTGCAACAAATTATTAATATATAAAGTTTACATCACAATTATACAAAAAAAACAATAACTTGTCAAATTTTCAATAAATAATCAAAAATTTTATACAAAAATTCAAATATTTTTTA